>NZ_JBRCAD010000174.1:0-16015 GCF_053493415.1 Trichothermofontia sp.
GCCCAGCGTGTGGCTACACCGCAAACCGGGATGTGGCAGCGGCTCAGGTAGTGAGGCAGCGCGGGATTGCAGCGGTGGGGCACATCGTCAAGAAGCTTGGTGAGGGCAATGTCTAAGACACCCTGTGAGCCAAGAATCCCCACGCCTTTAGGCCGGGGAGTTGTCAATATTCTTGGCCCCTGAACCATGACTGTTCCGCCTACCCCCCAACCTAGCCCCCCTGCCCTCATGACTCGCCTGCGCAATTTTGTCATTGTGGGTGTCGCGATCGTCCTCAGTGTCGCCCTTTTCCTGGGCCTGCGCACCCAAACCCAGACCGCTTCCCTCAGCAGCTTGGCGGCAGCCTCGACGCCCCTCAATGTGGCCTTGACCAATCACCAGCCCACCTTAATCGAGTTCTACGCCGATTGGTGTACCAGTTGTCAGGCCATGGCCAGTGATATCCAGGCGTTGGAAGCTGAATACGGCGATCGCGTCAATTTCGTGATGCTCAATGTCGATAACAGCAAATGGTTGCCGGAAGTGCTGCACTACCGGGTGGATGGGATTCCCCATTTTGTGTTTCTCGATCGCCAGGGGGAAGCCATCGCCACTAGCATCGGCGAGCAACCCCGTCCCATCCTCGCCGCCAACCTGGAGGCTTTGATGGCGGGGACACCGCTGCCCTATAGCCAAGCGATGGGGCGGACTTCAGAGTTTGATGCCACCGTTCGGCCCGATCGGGAAAATACGGCTAATCCCCAAAGCCACGGGGCACAGGTCAAAGGATAGTTCCTTTGAACGACTGATTGGAACCACCAAAGCACTCAGAACACAAAGGCAACACCAAGAATGGCTTAGTGGCCCTTGGTGACCTTTGCGTCTTTGGGGTTTTTACCTTTCAATTCTGGCTTTGCGATCGCCCGCGATGATGAAACCGAATCCCCAGAAACACATCATAGACAAAGCTGAGAAAATCCTTCCCTTGAAATAATCCGAGGGACTGGTGACAGCCCTTCGCATCCAACAATGGTTGCGTCGCATAGTAGGCCGATTGGTAGCGATACCAGGGGATTGACGGCCATAGGTGGTGGATCAGGTGGTAATTTTGGCCCAGGATCAGCAAATTCAGCACCGGACTGGGGTAAACCCTGGCATTCTTCCAGCGATCGCGTTCTTGGAAAGGCCGATGGGGCAGGTAGTCAAAAAATAACCCCAACATCAGCCCCACCACTAACGCCGGACAGAACCAGAAATTCATCACAAAGCCTAGGAAGTCGTAACGGTACGCCGCATAGACAATCAGGCCCACCGCCAACCGACCCAGGAACCATTCCAGCAACTCATACTTGCGCCAGAGGCGGCGTTTGAAGAAAAAGATCTCGTGGTAGAAGAACCGCGCGGCAATGAGCCACAGGGGGCCTCCCGTCGAGACAAAGTGATCGGGGTCGTTATCCGGGTCATTCACATGGGCGTGGTGCTGCATGTGGACCCGCGTGAACACCGGGAAGGAAAACCCCAGCAGCAGGGCACTGCCATGCCCGAGGCAGGCATTGATGACGCGATCGCGATGGGCGGCGAAATGGGACGCATCGTGGATCACGGTTCCGGCTAGATGCAAGGCGAGGACATTGAGGAAAAAACAACACCAACCTGGCCAGCCCCAGCGCCAATAGCCCACGGTTGAACCAATGGCGATCGCCACGGCAGCCAGGAACATCAGCAGCGTCGGGTTAACGGTACCAGGCGGATCAAGAAACTCCCTGGGAACCGTCAGGGGTTGCTTCGTCTCCGTAATCACATCCTCACAAGTGGCTGTCAACTGTTGCACGTTCGACTAGACTTACTTCATTACACTGGGTGGACCGGGTACGCATACCATGAGCCTCAACACCAATGAGGACCCATGAGACAACGAAACGTTAACTTTTTGAAAGTTATTTATCCTTAGAGAGTATAGGATACGAAAGTGGGATAAGGATAGTGATCCCCGGGCCGGATTCGCGATACGCCTTCAGGGTTACCCAGTAATCGCGGGTCCATCGCCAGCTATCGTTCTGAGAGAAACTATGCAGGATTGGTTACCCGCCCTCGTCTGGACTGATTATCGCCTCGCTGTTTTGGTGACCGTGAGTTTTCCCCTCGCCTTGCTGATTTGGGCGACCTTTCGACGCGCCGAGGCTGTCCAACGGTTGCTGATCATCTACTGGCGGGTGGCGAGTCTTCTGGCTATTACCGTGTTGTTAATGATTGCTGCCCTACCCATCAGCTATCTCACCAGCTTCTTGGCACGAGTCCTGATCCCGATTAGTCTTTGGTTCTGGGCGGACTTAAACGAAGAGATCGACGACCTGCCCAACAACTCCTTTAAACTCACCCTGACCTCTTGGCGCTGGGGAATGACAGCCTACTGCATTGTCGGCGCGCTCTTCCAAATCACGTCCCTCCCCTGCGCCCTGATGACCAAGGATGCGATTCTGACAAATCCGGCCTGTCGCATCTGGTTGGATGCCCCTTGGGGGTTCAAGGAAGTCTTTCTCTCCAACAGTGGCGATACCTTCCTGGGCTTTTGGGGCATCGTTGGCCTCGTGATTTATGTCCTCTACCTGGGCCACTTTGTGATGTTCCGGTTGGGTAAGCAGGGCCGGACGGCGGTCATCAGTTAAGGCTCGCCTCAGTTGTGCAGTTATTGGCAGGCTTAAAATTTGACTCCGCCAGATTTTCCGGGAGGGAATTATGCGCGAATCGGTAATCTATCCAGAAATTTTCCAGGAAGGCGAACTTAAGGGACGACAAGCGGGGGAACTCAAGGGACGCCAGGAAGGACGGCGTGAAGAAGCGATCGCGTTAACGCTGCGTTGGTTAACGCGTCAGTTTGGTGAGCTTGCCCCCCACCTAACAGCGCCGGTGAGTGCTCTAGCGGTTGAGCAGTTGGAAGCACTGGTTGATGTTGTATTTGATTTTGCCGATCGGGCTGAGTTAGAACATTGGTTGGCTCAGGTTAATTAGGTTGGCAATGATGGCTGAGGTTCGGTTCGATCGTCGCTTAGAACAGTACACCCTGAAACGTCCCCAGGAAGTTCTCCTGGTCCGGGCAGAAGTTGGGGGCGAACCAGAGGAAGTGCTCATCTTTCGCGGGTTTTCCAGTTCCCTGACCCGGCCCACGGACCCTGATCCGGATATCCCAGTGTTGCCGGAAACCGCTCGTATTTTGGCGATCGATCGCCTCTTGAGTCCCTATGATCCAGCGCAGCCCCAGTACCTGGAAACAGGGCTAACGATCGCGGCGATGACAGCACGGCTCAGGGAGGTAGGGGTTTGATCCTGCGAGTGAAGATTGCCCACAAGGGGGCGGCTCCAGGGGGACAAACTTAGACCAGATCTTTCGAGATTGAGATATTGCTGCTAGAGTGCTAAGAACAGCCAGATTGCTCAGACTTTAACCCATGTCCCATAACCTAAACGATGAGGATAAGCAGCGTGTTTAGGGAGAAGCATCGGAATTGCCTCCTGGGTAGCTTGATTGCGCTGGGAGGATTCGCCGCAGCCACACTGCCAACGGTTGCCCAAACGGGTCCCGCGCTCGCCCCCCCAGCCCACATTCCCCCCCACCTTGCCCAGGCTTCGGGCAGTGCTGTGGAACAGTCGGTCCGGGAGTTCAATGAGCAGTGGTTAACGGTTATCCAAAGCCGGGATACCAATGCCATTGGGGAACTCTACACTAACGACGCCCTGTGGATGCCGCCAAGATCACTGCGGATTCCCTGGCTGTACATCACCCATGCCAATCTTTATCAGTCCGATCCGTCGCTGCCCTCAGTCACCCGGGATGCCACGAATAACCAGGCGATCCAGAATGTCTACGAGCAATTGTTCCAGGCCGATGATATTCAGTTGGACTATACGATCGGGCAAATCCTGGTCAGTGAATCAGAAGACATGGCCGTTCAGGTGGGTACCTACCGGATGCAGATGCGCAGTGCCCAAGGACCATTCAGCGATCGCGGACGCTATACGCGGGTGTTGACCAGGGTTGATGGGAACTGGCGCATTGCCGTTGATATGTTCAATAGCGATATGGCTCCGTTGTAGGCACAACCACCCTATTGGCCGCAGTTGACGCTGTGATCAACCCTGTGATCAGTCGAATCACTAAACATTTGCCCCTGCGGGTTGTGTTTACGGTACCCGTGTTGCTGCAACTGGTGGGAGTTGTGGGGTTAGTGGGTTACCTGTCCTTTCGCAATGGCCAACGGGCAGTCCAAAACCTCGCATCCCAGCTTCGTGGTGAGCTATCGGCCCGAATTGAACGGGAACTGAAGGGCTATTTTAGTGCGCCCCATGATATTAACCGGCTGAATGCCACCGCCCTGGTGTATGGCGAACTGGATGTGATCAAGGCGAGGGCGGGTGAGAACTTCCTGTTTCAGCAGATGAAGATCCACCCGACGATCGCCTTTGTCTATTGCGGCAGTGCTAATCAGGGGGAATTCTTTGGGGTGTTGCGATCACCGGATACGGGTGAATTACAACTGTCCTACAGCAACGCCTCGAATCAATTTTTTCGGGAGTATTACAGCCTGGATGCGCGGGGGAGCCGCTTATATCGCCTGTATCAGGCCGATCGGCGCTATGACTCGCGCACACGACCCTGGTTTCAGGCCGCGATCGGGAAGGAACGCCCGGTATGGACCAATGTCTATATTGCCTTTACTACGGGGTTGCCCAATGTAACCGCTAGTTTACCTGTCTACGATCGCACGGGACGACGGTTATTGGGCGTGTGCGCCACGGATGTGGTATTGCCGGAGGAATTTCGCAACTTTCTCAAGGGCCTACGCATTGGGAAATCGGGCCAAGCGTTTGTCCTCGATCGTCAAGGCCATTTGATCTCCAGTTCCACAGATGAATCGTTGGCGATTGGGGCTGGGGACGATGTTAAGTTTCTCAAGGCGATTGATAGTCAACATCCCTTGATCCAAAGTACAGCTCGCTATTTATTAGAGCAATTTGGCAGTTTTGAGGCTATCCAAGCACCCCAACAACTTGATTTTTGGCTCGATCGGCAACATCAATTTTTAGAAGTACTGCCGTTTCGGGATGACTTTGGCCTAGACTGGCTCATTGTCGTTGTTGTGCCAGAGTCGGATTTTATGGCAACAATCGCGAGTAATACCCGAATGACGATCCTACTGTGTTTGATCGCCCTGGGGTTATCGCTCCTGGTGGGGGTTATTCTGACCCGTTGGGTAACCTCACCGATTCTCACTTTGAATGCGGCGGTGAAGGAAATCGCCCAAGGCTGTTGGGATAAACGGGTCAACTGCGACGATCGCACCGACGAAGTGGGGGAACTGGCAAAATCAGTTAATCGCATGGCGATGCAATTGCAAACATCTTTTGCCAATTTAGAGGCTCAGAAAAACTCATTCTCACGCTTTTTCCCGACCGAATATTTGAAATTCCTTTCTAAGCAAGATGTGACTGAGGTCCAACTGGGGGATCACGTCAGTAAAGATATGGCGATTTTATTCTCAGATATTCGTTCTTTTACCAGCCTATCGGAGAAGATGACTCCCCAGGAAACCTTTGATTTTATTAATGACTATCTGCAACGGGTGTCACCGCAAATTCGTGCCCACAATGGAGTGATTATAAAGTTTCTGGGGGATGGGGTGATGGCCGTTTTCCCCGATCGCGTGGCAGATGCGCTCAATGCTGCCCTAGCCCAGATCCAAGCTCTCGTCCCTTATAATCAACAACGACAACTGTTCGGGAAATCGCCCATTCACATTGGTCTGGGAATTCATATTGGCCACATGATGGTGGGTATTGTCGGTGAAGAAAATCGAATTCAGGGCGATGCCTTGTCAGATAATGTTAATCTGACAGCCCGCTTAGAAGGCTTAACAAAATATTACGGAGTCCCCCTCTTGGTATCGGAAGATGTGTTAAAAAAATTGCCCGATGCCCATCCCTATCAAGTACGTTTCCTCGATCGTGCGATCGTCAAGGGGCGCACAGAACCGATCGCAGTTTATGAAATTGTTAACGCCGAAACGGATAGGATACAGGTATTAAAATTAGAGACCCTAGTTAATTTTGAGCAGGGGATCAGCTTATACCAATCAGGTCAATTTTCAGAAGCGACCCAATGTTTTCAAAAGGTTCTGGCTGTCAACACCCATGATCAGACCGCCCAATTATATTTGGAACGCATTCAATACCTGACCACGCACGGTATTCCCAAAAATTGGAATGGCACCTGGTCCTTCACTCAGAAATAAAGCACAGAAAAAGGAGGCCAATGACCTCCCGATTCACAAGCAAATTGAGAGTAACTGGAAGAACGATGGGGCTTAGTAAGCCAAACCCATGCTGCGGGTGGTTTCGGCACCCAGATACACCCGAATGCTTAAAAAGTCCGTGGGACAAGCCGTCTCGCAGCGCTTGCAACCAACACAGTCCTCGGTGCGGGGTGAAGCCGCAATTTGACCCGCTTTGCAGCCATCCCAGGGGACCATTTCGAGGACATCGAGCGGGCAAGCCCGAACGCATTGGGTACAGCCAATGCAGGTATCGTAAATTTTAACTGAATGAGACATCGAATTAATAACTCCCGATTCGTTTTCAGTGACGTTACAACGTTGATCAGCAGAGGACTCAGCCGTTAAGCGTTATGATTGCAGCTTCAAAATTAAGATTTAGTCTACCGCAGCGGCTTAATCCCCATGCGGAGACGTTACCAAAACTTCAAGGAACTTAACACAAGCCTAGGCCCCCGCTCTCCCTTGGGCTAGGACCCGCGCTAGGACCTGCTGGTAGGCCGCTTCCACGTCGCCAAGGTCATGGCGAAACCGATCCTTGTCCATCACCCGCCGCTGGGGGTCTGACTCGGCCTGATTCCATAGCCGACAGGTATCGGGGCTGATTTCATCGGCGAGGAGCAACTGACCCGCCGCATCCAGGCCAAATTCCAGCTTGAAGTCCACCAGGGTAATGTCACACTGGCCAAAAAAGTCTTGCAGGATGCCGTTAATGCGCAGGGCTAGGGTCCGCATCTGCTCGATCTGCTCCGGCGTGGCTAGCTGCAGGATGGCCAAGCGATCGGGAGTTAAGAGCGGATCACCGAGATCATCCCGCTTGTAGTAAAACTCAACCAGGGGGTGGGGCAAAATCATCCCCACGGGCAAGCCCGTTTCCCGACAGAGACTCCCCGCGGCAAGATTGCGCACGACGACCTCTAGGGGAACGATCTGCACAGCCCGTACCCGCATTTCCCCGTCCTTGGGCGTGTCGAGGAAGTGGGTCGCAATTCCCTGCTGCTCTAGTAGTTGGAAGAGGTGGGCCGCGATCGCACAGTTAATCACGCCCTTACCCTGGATACTCCCCCGCTTCTGGGCATTAAAGGCCGTGGCATCATCCTTATAAACTGTCAGGAGGACCGCCGGATCAGCCGTGGCATAGAGGATTTTGGCTTTGCCTTCGTAACGTTTTTCCAGTTGGCTCATTTCCAGTTGGCTCATGATTTAAGGGTATGGGGTTGCAAGCTGTCGGTCAATCCGTGCCATAAGCGCCCCCGATCGCAATGGTCAGCATCATAGTCAGCACAACGGCGAAGGCTCCAGATAACATTTTTCCATGCCCGGTGATCGCACAATCGGCAGTAGATTAACCCAGCGGTGTCGATCGCACTTGGCTTGCCTCTCTGGATCATGTCATGGCGGCCAAGTCAATGGCGAGGGCTTCCGAAGCCGCTGCCGTGATCACCTGGATGTCATAACTTCCCAGGAGCTTGAGGGTTTCCGTATTCCTCGCTAATTGGTCCAGTAGGGGGGCGGCTTCCGGTAGCAGGAGATTGGCCTCTAGATCTAGGAAAAAGAGGTAATCCCCCAGGGAACGTTTAGTGGGACGGGACTCAATCCGGCTGAGATTAATTCCCTGCTGGGCAAAGACCTGTAACGGTTGCACTAGGGCACCGGGAATATTCTGGCGCATACTAAAGGCTAGCGAAGAGTGGCTCCCCCCCGGCGATGGCTGAAGACCGACCACCCAGAAGCGTGTGCAGTTGTCGGGATAGTCATTAATGGGAAAGGCCAGGATTGGGCGTTGGTAGAGCTGCGCGGCCCGTTGCGAGGCGATCGCAGCGGTATGGGTCTCCAGGCGTTGCAGGGCTTCAGCCGTGGAATTGGTCGGCACCAGCTTCGCCTGGGGCAGGTGGGTTTCCAGCCAAATTTGACACTGGGCTAGGGCTTGGGGATGGGAATAGACAACGGTAATAGCCGCCAGATCCGGTGCCGTTGATATCAAGGCATGGGCGATCGGCAACACGAGAGCCTGCTGGATTTGCAATTGGTCAAGCTGCCAGAGCATATCGAGCGTCACGGCAACACTGCCCTCCACGGAATTTTCCACCGGCGCGACGGCCCAAACGACTTCCCCCTGAGCGGCTGCTCGCAGGGTTTGGGCGATGCTGGGGTAAGGCTGGAGTTGCACCTCCCCGCCCGTTGATTGCTGTAACCATTGGGCATAGTGGAGTGTAGCCCACTCCGCATGGGTGCCCACAGGCCCCAAATAGGCGATCGGTGTTGTCATGTTTCTTAACGGTTAGGAGCAGCTATCAGCCGCCACAATCAGGACAAGGGTTGCGTAGATCTACGGCAAGGTGGGGTGAACGGGGTCAAGTGATTTATCACTTGTCAATCAAGAAGTTCCTAGTCACTGCTAGGGTTTGGCCCAGCTTTGCCCGTGGCAGCGATGATCCACTGCACCCAACGGGGAAAAAACCAGATCGGGAAACCCAGAAGAATACGGCCAGTTTTGCTGAGAAAGCTGTAAAATTCCTTAACAAGACGCACTTCCATCCTTAACCTATGCAAATGCAGTTTGCGGCTGCTCAGACTGTTCAACTCACTGTACCAGAGCAACCGATTCCGATCGAGCACTATCTTCGCCAACCCCAGCGCCTTGTCCATGCCCTCACTGATCCGACCCGTGTGCAAAGCTTGGGGGAGGGGCAATTTCGGCTAAAAATGCGCCCCCTCCGGTTTCTGGCGTTTAACCTCCAACCCACGGTCGATCTCCACGTCTGGTCCGATGCCAAGGGCGTGACCCGCCTCCAGTCGATCGGGAGCCAAATCCACGGTATTGAGTATATTAACCAGCGCTTTTCCTTAAGCCTAACGGGGATTCTCCAGCCCAGCCGCAACGGCCACCGTACTTACCTCAAGGGTGAGGCCAAACTCCGGGTAGCGGTTGACGTGCCCCCCCCTCTCCGGTTAACGCCCTTACCGCTCTTGGAGGCAACGGGGAATAGTTTGCTCAAAAGCGTCTTACTCACCATTAAGCAACGCCTGATGCACCAACTGTTGAGTGATTATCAACACTGGGTTACTGCCGAGACGGCCCTTTCCCAGCGAGGGAGTTATGACCTACCCCTGGGCAAGGTTAAGTTGGGTCCAACGTCTCTGCCCGTGCAAGCTGGCTAAGGGGGCTGTCAGACAATCTGGCAGGGGCGAAACGATCGCCGATGTAGGGGGGTTGCGCCCCAAGTGCGCAAAGCTGTCCGATGGCGTTGGGAGCCATAGCCCTTGTTAGCCATCAGATCATAGTGGGGATAGGTCTGGGCTAATCGGACAATCAAGTCATCGCGCCAGACCTTGGCAATAATGCTGGCGCAGGCGATCGCCATAACTCGCTGATCACCCTTGACCACCGTTTGCTGAGGCAGGGCAAGCCCTGGAATGGGCTGATTGCCATCGACAACACACAGGTGGGGAACGGGGGAGAGTTTCTGCACGGCCCGCAACATGGCCAAAAGGGCGGCTTGCAAAATATTCAGGCGATCGATCTCCGCCACCGAAGCCACCCCAATCTGGCAATCCAGGGCTGTAGCTCGGATCATGGCCACCAATTGCTGGCGGCGGCGCGCCGACAGTTGCTTACTGTCTGTCACCCCCGCCGATCGCAACGGCGCTAAGGCTGCCGGGGCCAGGAGTACCGCTGCCGCCACCACTGGCCCAAAAAGCGCACCCCGCCCCACCTCATCCACCCCGGCAACCCAGGGACGATCGGTCCTTTGAGCCAACCCTGTCGGGTCGAACTCCTCCCCATCGAGACCAGCCCAAGGGGAAGGATCAAACAGCCATAGCGGCTCACTGGCCGGCTGGGGTTTAGTCATCCTGTGCCGACGATCGGCGACGGCGACGGCGACGGCCCGCCTCGGTTTCGCTGGCTTCACTCGCCTCGGCATTTCCAAGAACATCGGGACTGGCCACCGGGGGTGTTGCCTCCCCGGCGGCCAAGCTGCCCACGGTGGCCACTGCCGACATGGCACTGGGGGTCGCCAAGGCAGTCGCCGCCTCGTCCCTCGGTAAGATGGCGGTTACCGCAGGGGGAATGTCTGCTCGCTCCGTGGGACTAGACACGGAAGTCAACGATCGCCGCCGTCGGACCCGGGTTGCCGAGGTATCGGCCTCGGACACCGCTGGTGGCGGGACAGTTTCAACCAGGGGATCTTCCTGGGGTGTTGCCAGATTGGGAACCGGGGGCGGGGTTTCAGCACGGCTCTCCTCGCTGACGATCGGCTTCTCACCCGGTAGAACGACTGACACCAGGGTCGATCGCGCCGAAGGCGTTTCATGCGCCTGCAACGCTAAGGGAGAAATCCCCATAAAGGCATAAACCTCCTGCTCCTCCGGGGTCATTTCCACGGTTACCACCGCAGCTGGCTCCGGTTTGGGCAACTCCCGTCGCCGACTGCTCCGTTCTGGCTTATCCGGCAGGATGGTGCGGGTCGCCCGTTCCACAGGCATTCCCGTCGTAGTCACTGTGGGCATTTCGGGGGCCACCTCCGTGCGGCTGGCGGGGCGACTACTGGTCGCTGGCTCATCCCGACGGCGACGGCGGCGACGGTTGCTACCATTGCCGCCCCGCTCCTGGTAGCTGGGATGGTGGAGCAGGTCCAGAGCTTGCAGATCCGCGTCGGCCTCCAAACCCGGACGCAGACCCACATCACGGCTGCTCCCTTCCCAAGTCGCTTCCTCCACCGATGGTGGGGTGGGGCGAACACGGGGTTCTAAGGTACGGCTGAGGGGCGGAGCCGCATCCCGAAGGGCCACGAGTTTGGGTTCACCCGTATCCGTCGTCTCATCAGTGGGCAGGTGGGCTAAGTGGCCAAGGCCACCACAAGTTGGACAGGCGCGGCCAAACAGTTCGTAGACGTTTTGGCCTTGACGTTTGCGCGTCAATTCCACTAGGCCCAACTCGCTCAACTGGGCAATTTGGGGACGGGCCTTATCGGCTTTCAGTGCCCGATTAAACTGCTCCAAGACCTGTAGCTGGTCGCGGCGGGAGTCCATGTCAATGAAGTCCACGATAATCACCCCCGCAATGTTACGCAGGCGCAACTGGCGGGCAATTTCCGTGGCTGCTTCGCAATTGGTCCACAGGACGGTTTCACGTGCCGTGGCCGATCGCGTGAAGGACCCAGAGTTGACATCAATCACTGTCAAAGCCTCGGTCGGCTCAATAATGATGTATCCGCCGGAGGGCAAATCAACCCGTGGGCGCAGGGCCTCGCGGATCGCCGCATTCACCCGGAAAAAATCTAAAATCGGAATCCGTTCCCGGTGGTGATCAACCAGGACCCCCTGGGCTGCCTTGCCACTACTCCAAACACTAATCTGTTGCTTGACCCGCCGCATCCCAGCCGCCGTATCTACAACAATGCGGTTGACTTCTGCGGTGTACGCATCGCGCAACACCCGTTGCACAAAATCGTCATCCCGGTTGAGGAGGGCAGGGGCACGGGCCGTACTGGCCTCCTGCTGGATGGCTTCCCATTGGCGTTGCAGGCTTTCCAGGTCCTCAATCACCGCCTCTTCCGGTACGCCCTCCGCTTCCGTGCGCACCAGCAATCCCATACCCGAAGGTTTGAGGAGGATAGCCAGGGCACGCAGACGGTTACGTTCGTTTTCATTGCGAATGCGTCGGGATAGGTTGACCCCACGCCCAAAGGGCATCAGCACTAAGTAACGACCCGGTAGGGTAATCTTCCCCGTTAGCCGGGGGCCTTTGCTGCCCGTCGGTTCCTTCATCACCTGGACCAGGACCTTTTGTTGGGGAGCCAGCAATTCGGTGATTGCACCAGCGGTGCGTTTCAGCCGCAGTGGTCCCAAGTCGGTGACATGGATAAAGCCATTTCGCTCGGCATCGCCGATATTGACAAAGGCCGCATCAATGCCAGGTAGCACATTTTCCACAAGGCCCAGATAAATGTCACCGATTTGATGCGTTCCCTTGGCAACAACCAGTTCTTCGATTTGATCTTCCGAAAAGACGGCAGCAATTCGATATTGTTCAGCAATAATGATCTGTTTTGGCATTCAGTTTCCTCAGCAATCTGAGAGCGCTTAGCACGACGATCGCGTGACTCTCGCAATGGCTAGTCTCAGGGATAGGCAGTGATAGAGCAACTGCGGACAACCCAGGAAGAGCCACAAGGATCGGCAATGGCATCACCCCCTTCGCACTTCCCTGCACCCTTACGGTTCCGACAGGAAACCCCGGATGGCTCACCAACAGTGGGCTAATCCGCCGCTCAGGCTAATCCCGTTCGGCCTCACCCGAAACCTCGATTAACCTTCTACGCTTAGTCTGGTCACACTTAGTCTGATCACGCTCAGTCTAGTCACGCTTAGGCGAGGGACGGTCGCTCAGACACGGTCGTTAAAAAGCGAGGCAATGATCGGAAATCTACTTATCGATACCCTCAGCCATGTCCCGGAGTAATCTCCTTGGGAAACTCTTTACCGAAGCTCACGATCGCTAACCTAAAGGCTTGAACACGCTCAACTCAGTGTGGGGCAGAAAGGGTCTCTGCGGAGAGTGAGGGCAAGCACCGTTGGCGATCGCTGCTTCCAAAAGATTGGCCCTTGAGAAAAGCCATCAGGGTCGAGTCGGTCTCTGACTCACGGCCTAAGATTTGCTCTCCGGCTACGCCATCGCTATGAGTTTAGCTCAGAGGGCGGCAATCTAAGTGCTTTTGGATACGATAGCCCCAACTCTAGCACATCTACTTCGATGCCGCGCACAGTTGGGCGTGAAAATTTATATTTGCAGCGTACACGGTAAACTGGGTGGGGGTTAACTGGCCCGTGATGGTGATGATTGCTTGCAAGCTGGGACGAAGATAAGGACTATGGGGACATTGCTATTGGAAGTGGGAACGGAGGAGTTACCCGCCAGTTTTGTGGATGGGGCGTTAGCCCAATGGCAGGCGCGCATTCCCGCTAGCCTTAAGGACCACCGGTTACAGGCTGAGGCGATCGCCCTCTATGCCACCCCCCGGCGGTTAGCCGTGGTGATCACGGGTCTGTCGGATCGGCAGCCGCATCAAACGGAAGTGATTAAAGGTCCCCCAGCCCAAGCAGCCTTTGATGCCCAGGGGCAACCCACCCCCGCCGCGATCGGGTTTGCCCGCAAGCAACAGGTGGCGGTGGCGGATTTGGAAGTTCGCCCGACGGATAAGGGCGATTTTGTCTTTGTCCATCGCACCATCGCCGGACAGGCCACCCCCGACATTTTGGCCCAATTGATTCCGGATTGGATTTTGCGGCTAGAGGGCAAGCGGTTTATGCGCTGGGGGGATGGCGATATCCGCTTCCCCCGTCCGATCCGCTGGTTGGTGACACTTTGGGATACAACGGTGTTGCCGGTCACCCTCGTGAACGGATCGGAGACCATCCGCAGCGATCGTTATTCCTACGGCCATCGGGTGCTACATCCCCAGGCCCTTGCGATTCATCACGCCCAGGATTATGTGGCCGCGTTGCGGGCAGCTTCAGTGAATGTGGATTTGGCCGATCGCCGTCAGCAGATTGCCGACCAGGTGAAGACAATTGCGGAGAGCGGGGGGGGCGTTGCCACCCTACCCCCCGCTCTTTTGACCGAGGTGGTGAACCTAGTGGAATGGCCGACGGCAGTGCTGGGCAAGTTTGATCAGATCTTCTTGGAACTGCCCCCAGCCGTCATCACCACAGTGATGGTCACCCACCAACGGTATTTCCCGGTCTATGCCCCTGCAGAAACCGGTACCGCCGACGAAACCGCTCTGTTGCCGTATTTCATCACCATTGCCAATGGGAACCCGGACTGGGCAGCCACGATCGCAGCCGGGAATGAGCGGGTGATCCGGGCACGGCTCGCCGATGGTCAATTTTTCTATAAGACCGACTGCGCCCAGCCTTTGGCAAGCTACCTGCCCCAACTGGCCACTGTCACGTTCCAGGAGCAGTTAGGGTCGATGCAGGCCAAGGTGGAGCGGCTGGAGCAAGTGGCGGAGCGGTTGCTGGCCCAGTTGGCCTTACCGGACAGTGCGGCGGCGATCGTGCGGCGGGCAGCCCACCTGTGCAAGGCAGATTTGGTCACCCAGATGGTCTACGAATTCCCTGAACTTCAGGGGGTCATGGGGGAAACCTATGCGCGGGTGAGTGGCGAACCAGAGGCCGTCGCGATCGCCATTCGCGAGCATTACCTACCCCGTGGGGCCAGCGATCACCTCCCCCAAACCCTAGCGGGCCAAATCGTGGGCCTGGCCGATCGCCTGGATACCCTGATCAGTATTTTTGGCCTTGGTCTCCTACCCAGCGGTTCCTCCGACCCCTTTGCCCTGCGGCGAGCTGCCAATGCGATCGTCAACATCCTTTGGGCCGCCCAACTACCCATAAATTTGCAGCAAGTCCTCCAGCAGGCGATCGCCGACTTCACAGCCCAGACAGCCGTTCAGGTCACCGATGCCGCGACCTTAACCCAGCAGCTCCAGGACTTTTTCCGGCAACGCTTACGCACCCTCCTTCAGGAGGAGCGACAGATTGACTATGATCTGGTCAACGCCATCCTCGGGGAAAGCGATCCGGAGTACCTGGAGCGTGCCCTTAGCGATGTCCTCGATCTACGCGTCCGGGCCGAGTTCCTACAACAAATGCGCCACAACGGTGATCTCGCCGCCCTTTACGAAACGGTAAACCGCTCCACCCGCCTTGCCGCCCAGGGAACCCTGGCCACTGCCGTTTTAGACCCTACCCCCGTCATCCAATCCGATCGCTTTGAAAAGCCATCCGAAGCAGCCCTGTATGAAGCCCTTGTGCAACTCCTCCCTCAAACCCAAGCCGCCCAAGCCAACCGGGACTACCACCAACTGGTTCAGGCCCTACGGGCGATCGCGCCCACAGTAGGACAATTTTTCGACGGTCCCGACAGCGTCCTCGTCATGGACCCTGATCCTGAGATTCGTCAGAATCGACTGAACCTATTGGGGTTAGTCCGTAACCATGCCCGGGTGTTGGCGGATTTTGGCGCGATTGTTAAAGGGTAACGTGAGTGGTTAGGAGAGAGGAGAGAGGAGAGAGGAGAGAGGAGTGGGGTAGGCGTCTCGCCTGCCCTGCCTAGCCTTCGTCCCGTCTCGCCTGCCCTGAGACTCGTGACGACAACAGCTAAAATCCAAAATCCAAAATCTAAAATCTAAAATCTAAAATATGCCCACCGCCATCGTCATTGGTCTAGGAAAATCAGGCATTGCTGCTGCCCGTTTATTGCACCAGCAGGGCTGGCAGGTAACCGTGAGCGATCGTCAAACCAGCGATCGTCTGCAATTGCAGCAACAAGCACTTAAGCAAGCAGGCATCACCGTCCAGCTAGGGGATACCTTTGATCCGGCTAACTTGCCCCCCGGAGAGCGGCCTAGACTGATAGTGGTTAGTCCCGGCGTCCCCTGGGATCAGCCCGGTTTGGTGGCAGCACGGACACTGGGGATAGAGACGATCGGGGAGATGGAACTGGCATGGCGGAACCTCCAAAGCTGCCCCTGGGTTGGCATCACAGGTACCAACGGCAAAACCACCACCACCGCCCTGATTGCCGCCATCTTCCAAGCCGCCGGTCTGAACGCGCCTGCCTGCGGCAATATTGGCCTCGCCGCCTGCGAACTGGCCCTTCACCCAACAGCCAAGGCGGTGGCTGCCCCCCCCCTATCCCC
>NZ_JBRCAD010000175.1:0-21103 GCF_053493415.1 Trichothermofontia sp.
CTGCAACCCTTCCCTCCCTGACCAACCTCCCCACCCAATACGACCCCACCACCACCGAAGCGAAATGGCAGCAGATCTGGGAAGCCAAGGAAGTCTTTAAGGCGGACCCCAATCACCCCGGCGAACCCTACTGCATCGTCATCCCGCCCCCCAACGTCACTGGCAGCCTGCACATGGGCCATGCCTTTGAACATGCGCTGATCGATGTGCTGGTACGCTATCACCGCATGAGGGGTCGCAATACCCTGTGGCTACCGGGCACCGACCACGCCAGCATTGCCGTCAGTGCCCTCCTCGATCGCGAACTCAGCAGCCAGGGTAAACGGCGCGAGGATGTCGGACGCGAAGCCTACCTGGAACGGGCCTGGCAGTGGAAACAGGAATCCGGTGGCAAAATCGTTAGCCAACTGCGGCGACTGGGGCTGTCGGTAGACTGGTCGCGGGAACGCTTCACGATGGATGCAGGGCTGACGAAAGCGGTTATACAAGCCTTTGTCTCCCTGTATGAAGAAGGATTAATCTATCGCGGCAACTACATGGTGAACTGGTGTCCCGCCAGCCAGTCCGCCGTCTCGGATCTCGAAGTCGAAAGCCGCGAAGTTGAAGGCAACCTCTGGCATTTTCGCTATCCGCTCACCTCCGGGAAAGGCTATGTCGAAGTCGCCACCACCCGTCCGGAAACCATGCTGGGGGATACGGCAGTGGCGGTGAACCCCAACGACGATCGCTACCAACACCTGATCGGCCAAACCGTCCGGTTGCCGATCATGGAGCGCGAGATTCCCATCATTGCCGACGAATACGTCGATGCCAGCTTCGGGACCGGTTGCGTCAAAGTCACCCCCGCCCATGATCCCAACGACTTTGAGATGGGCAAACGCCACAATCTGCCCTTCATTAACATTCTCAACAAAGACGGCACCCTGAATGAAAACGGCGGTCCCTTTGGGGGTCTCGATCGCTTTGTTGCCCGCAAACAGGTGGTTAAGCGCCTGGAGGAAGAGGGCTTCCTGGTCAAAGTTGAACCCTACAAGCACACAGTACCCTACAGCGATCGCGGCAAAGTTCCCGTCGAACCCCTGCTCTCCACCCAATGGTTCGTGCGCATCCGGCCCCTAGCCGAGCGGGCACTGGCCTTTCTGGATGAACAACATTCCCCAGAGTTTGTCCCCGAACGCTGGACCAAGGTCTACCGCGATTGGCTGGTGAACCTGCGCGACTGGTGCATCTCGCGCCAACTGTGGTGGGGCCATCAGATCCCGGCCTGGTATGCCATTAGTGAAACGGGGGGCGAATTGACCGATGACACCCCCTTTGTCGTCGCCCATACTGCTGAGGAAGCCCAAGCGAAGGCGATCGCCCAGTTTGGCGCATCCGTGCAACTGGAACAGGACCCCGATGTATTAGACACCTGGTTTTCCTCCGGCCTTTGGCCCTTTTCCACCCTCGGCTGGCCAGAACAGACCACCGACTTTGAGACCTACTACCCCACCACCACCCTCGTAACCGGGTTTGATATCATTTTCTTTTGGGTGGCTCGCATGACGATGATGGCGGGGCACTTCACCGGGCAAATGCCCTTCAAGACGGTTTATATTCACGGCCTGGTTCGGGATGAAAACAATAAAAAAATGTCGAAATCAGCCAACAACGGCATTGATCCCCTCGTGCTAATCAATAAATATGGCACCGATGCCCTGCGCTTTACCCTGGTGCGGGAAGTCGCAGGTGCGGGTCAAGACATTCGCCTGGAATACGATCGCAAAACCGACGAATCCGCCTCCGTCGAAGCCTCGCGCAACTTCACCAATAAACTCTGGAACGCCTCCCGCTTTGTGTTGATGAACCTGGACGGCAAAACCCCGGCCCAGTTGGGGACGCCGCGCCCGGTGGATCTGGAGTTAAGCGATCGCTGGGTACTCTCCCGTTACCACCAGGTCGTCCAGCGCAGCCGCGAGGCCATCGACCAGCACAGCCTGGGTGAAGCCGCCAAAGGACTGTATGAGTTCATCTGGGGCGATTTTTGCGACTGGTATATTGAACTGGTCAAATCCCGCCTGCAAGGGGAGGACGGGAAATCTCGGCGTACCGCCCAGCAGGTGTTGGCCCACGTCCTCGAAGGCACCCTCAAGCTGCTGCATCCCTTCATGCCCCACATCACCGAGGAGATCTGGCAAACCCTGGTTCAGGCGGAGAATCAACAGTATCTCGCGTTGCAAGCCTATCCCACGCCGGATGTGGCCCTGATTGACCTGCAATTGGAACAAGCCTTTGCGTTGATTACCGATACGATTCGCACGATCCGCAATTTGCGATCGGAGGCCGAGATCAAGCCCGGTCTGCGCATTGCAGCGGTGTTGCAGAGTGAGGACGATCGCGAACGCCAAATTCTCAACGCGGGTCGTCCCTATATTCAAGATCTGGCCAAAGTTGCCACCCTGACGATCGCCCGCAACTTTGCTCCCAGCACCAGCCACTTAGCAACCCATACAGCCGGATCGGCCCCGGTTGCACCATCCCCAACCGTAGGGTCCTCGGCTCCCGTGGCTGCTTCTCCGGCGGCGGATACCGCTCCCGCCTCCACGACCGCCGCCAATGCGGATATCTTCTTACCCTTTGTCCTGCTCCTCCCGTTCCTGTTGCTGGTCTTTTTTGCCCTAGCGGGCATTGTGGCGATCGTGCGCCTGCTGATCAGTCTCTTGAGCGGCACTTTGCCCACGATCGGCTGGCCGCGATCGACGGTTGGGGAGACGACCGCTTCGGCCCCTGCACCTCCCCCCCTGCCACCGGAAACCGTGCCCTATCCCGCCCAAAATATTGCCGGGGTCACTGGAACCGTACAGGTGTTGCTGCCCCTAGCGGCAGTGGTTGACGTTGAAGCGCTACGGGCCAAACTGGGCAAAACCCTGGGTAAAGTCGAAGCCGATATTGCCACCCTAACCCAACGGCTCAATAATGCTAACTATATTCAGAAAGCGCCAGCGGCAGTGGTCCAAAGTACCCGTGATTCCCTAATAGAGGCCGAAAAGCAAGCAGAAATTCTGCGCGAACGGCTGCAACGGCTGGAGAATTCCTGAGGGTTCCCTTACACTTTTCGGTAAGACAGGGTTTTTGTTCGCAATGCGCCACTTCACCCCTCATGCAGCGAATGCTATATCTGGCCCAGGTAGAGACATGCGATCCCGCCGATACCGTCAGGCTCAAGCTCCTAGCCTGTCAAGAGGGGGATCGTGTTTGGTCCGTGCTGACAGATAGCGAACCACGCCTGATCCTAGACATGACTGTCGATCTCAAAGCGACCCTAAATCGCGGTGTGTTAGTGCTGGTGCAACTTTCAGATAACCATGAGGTCCTGGGCATTGAACTAGCAACTGACTGGGTATTGGCCCTGGTTAACGACTACCTCAGTGATGGTCTAACCCCGACATTTTTTAAGCAAGAAGTCGCCCATGTTGAGGCCGGACGCCAATGGTTAGCATCCCAAATGCAGGACTTGGGGCGGCGTGCCCTGGAGATGGAAGCCCGTCGCGAAGAGATCCAAATCCTAGAGGAAAATTTGAAGCAGGAGCGTCGGGAACTCGAAACCAGCAGCCTGGAACTGGAAGCACGCTGGGAAAGAGTGCGTGCCCTGGAAGCTAAATTAGAACAGGAACAACAACGCCTAGAGCAGATGGCCGATCGCCGCAAACCTTAACCTTAGCTAGCGTGGGTCGCTGGTTCTGCCCAGATGCTACGCGATCGCGCATGGGATTAGCTGCTTGCCTGCCATCCCCACAGCCGCGACGGCTATCGCCTGTTTTCACAGCGTAATCGCCTGCTTCACTGGGTCTGACGGCTGAAATCTAGGGTGAAAAGGTTCACCTGCGTAGCGGCTAGGGGTATGATTTGGGTGAGAATTGAGAAGCCGTCCTAGAGTCCGAGAGTTATTGTGGACTTACAGCCTATTTTTGGAACTCCCGCGCCGATTATTGGGGTTGTTCATTTGTTGCCCCTGCCAACCTCACCCCGCTGGGGCGGTAGCTTAAAGGCCGTCATTGAACGGGCTGAGCGCGAAGCCACTGCACTCGCAACGGGCGGGGTGGATGGCATTATTGTTGAAAATTTCTTCGACGCCCCTTTTACGAAGCAAACCGTTGATCCTGCTGTGGTCAGCGCCATGAGCCTCGTGGTCCAAAACCTGCAAACCCTGGTGACGCTCCCGATCGGGATCAATGTCCTGCGCAACGATGCCCACAGTGCAATGGCGATCGCGACCTGTACCCAGGCCCAATTTATCCGGGTGAATGTCCTGAGTGGGGTGATGGCCACCGATCAGGGGGTGATCGAGGGCTGTGCCTATACGCTCCTGCGCTATCGCCGGGAACTGGGCAGTGAGGTCAAAATTTTGGCCGATGTGCTGGTGAAACACGCACGACCTCTGGGGTCGCCAAACCTGACGGCAGCCGTGCAGGATACGATCGAGCGCGGTCTTGCCGATGGCATTATTCTGTCGGGTTGGGCCACGGGCAGTCCCCCCAGTCAGGAGGACTTAGAATTGGCCCAGGCAGCGGCCCAGGGAACCCCCGTGTTCATTGGCAGTGGCGCATCGCTGGAAAATATTGGTACCCTGATGCAGGCAGCGAATGGGGTGATTGTAGCCAGTTCGTTGAAACGGCATGGACGACGGGATCAGCCGATCGATCCCAACCGAGTAAGCCAGTTTGTGGAAGCAGCCCGTCGGGGGACCAGTGCCTCGGTGAAAGCTGCCACGATTCCGACGGTCAAGGTACCATTAGCCTAGGATCGTACAAGCGCATTGTCCGGTTTACAAGAACTACTCAAGGCCAGAATGTGGACCACTCAATGCGAAAACATGCGAAAACAAGCGATATCAACGCCTGAGATAGGTCATATCAACACCAAGACACCAAGACACTAAGACACTAAGACACTAAGACACTAAGACACTAAGGACCCCAAGACCCCTAACCCTGAGTATTCAGCCTACTCCCTACTCCCTACTCCCTACTCCCTACTCCCTACTCCCTACTCCCTACTCCCTACTCCCTACTCCCTTAAGCCTATGAGTCGTAGACGTTCAACGCCGTGGATTCAGCGCTGGTCCCGCCCGATTATGGGGGCGATCGCGTTGGTGGGTGCCTGTGGCACGGCCTATCTAACCCTAGTGAAGCTGGCCGGGGATGAGGCAGTCTGTCCAACGGAGGGCTGTGACCTCGTCCTCAATAGTCCCTATGCCACGGTGTTTGGTTTGCCCTTAGCGCTGTTTGGCTTTTTGGCCTACGCAACGATGGGGATCGCGGCGGTGGCCCCCCTAGTGCTGAACGCGGATACCCAGAAAAATTTACGCACCCAACTGGAAAAGTGGACCTGGCTCTACCTGTTTATCGGGGGGACAGCCATGACCCTTTTCAGTGCCTACTTGATGTATATCCTGGTGACCCAAATCCAGGGTACTTGCATTTATTGCTTGACCTCCGCAGCGTTGTCCTTAAGTTTATTTATCCTGAGCATTATTGGGCACGACTGGGAGGATATTGGCCAACTGGTGTTCACGGGCCTGATCGTGGGGATGGTGACCTTGATTGGCACCTTGGGCATCTACGCCAATGTCAATGCGCCAGAGCGGGCTACAGACGCGACCACAGGGCAATCGGTGGGCGTTCCGCCGCCGGTGGAGAGTGAATCGGGACCAGCCGAGGTGGCCCTTGCCCAACATCTAACGGCGATCGGGGCCAAAGCCTTTACCGCCTACTGGTGTCCGGCCTGTCATCAGCAGAAAGAATTATTTGGCAAACCTGCTGTTCAGGATCTTGATATTGTCGAATGCGATCCCAAGGGTCAAAATGCTCGGGTGGCACTGTGTCAAGCGGCCCCGATCGAAGGGTTCCCCACCTGGGAAATTAAGGGCAAGTTTTATACCGGTGTCCAACCCCTCAACGACCTCGCCGATGTGTCTGACTATACGGGACCCCGGAACTTCCGCCAACGCTAGCCAAGGCTCAACTAACGGCATCACCCCCAGGGGATAAGGGATTCAGGACGGACGGATGCGGCAGGCCCTCATTTGTACGAATACGCGGCAGGCGATTAACCTAGTGGCCCAGATCGGTCGCAGTGGGGAAGGGGAGGTGTGGTCCACCGATCGCCCCGGTTACTGCGCCAAAATCTACCATGCCGATAAGGCCGATCGCGTTCGTAAACTGGAGGTGATGATCGCCCATTCCCCCAGGGACCCCAATGCCCACCTCAATCACATTTCCTTTGCATGGCCCCAGTCCTTGCTCCAGGATGGCAATGGGGCGATCGTGGGGTTTCTCATGCCCCAGATCGACGACAGTGTGCAGTTGCTCGATGTCTACAATCCCCAGCGGCGGCGCAAGGTCCTGCCGGGGTTTAACTGGCTGTATTTGCACACCACGGCGATGAACATTGCCTCGATTATGTGGGCAATCCACGCAGCGGGCTATGTGGTGGGGGATGTGAAACCGCAGAATATTTTGGTGGATAATCGCGCCTTGCCCGCCATTATTGATACGGACTCGTTTCAAGTACGCCATCCCGAAACCGGGGAGCTATTCACCTGTCCGGTTGGCTCCGAAGGCTTCACCCCTGTTGAACTCCTGGATCAGAATTTAGCGATCGTTGAGCAAACTGAAGTCCACGATCGTTTTCGCCTTGCCGTCATTATCTACCTGCTCCTGTTTGGGGATTCTCCCTTCAAGGGGCGCTGGTGTGGCGCAGGGGACTCGCCAGAGCCGAATGAACTCCTGCGCCAAGGATGGTGGCCCTATGCACCCAATAGCCTGATCCAACCCGGCCCCCTGACGATCCCCCTAAGTGTGGTTCATCCTGCCGTAGAGCAGTGTTTCCGCCAATGTTTTACCGTTGGTCACCGCGATCCCAGCCAACGTCCTACGGCCCAGGATTGGGTTAATGTCTTACAGGTAGCTGTGAAGGATCTGACGGTGTGTCGGCGGGTACGCAACCACTACTATCGGACTGCCCTGGGAAAATGCTACTGGTGCGATCGCCAGTCCAAATTAGGGGTCGATGTCTTCCCCGCCGCCCACCCCTCCCAACTGGCTTGGCCCCTCCGGATTGCGGCTACCGTCACCCACCAGCGCAAACGTGTCCAGCGAAAACTGGCTGCCCTCCCGCGCCCCCAGTGGCCAGTGGCCCAGTCGGGGGGATCATCCACTAGGGGGCTGCCGACCCATCGTGCCTTGCCCTCGCAACAGCTCCTCTCGCCCCTCGTCGCGTTTGGGAAGACTGTTAATGACATCATTAGCCAACTGCGTCAATGGCGATCGACGGTTGACTACCGGCAAGGATTGCAGCGGCTGGGAATTGCCACCGGGATCACGATCGCAATTGGCATGAGCTTGGTCCTGCTAAGCCGATCGCAGATGAACCGCGAGGATATCCAACTCACGATTGTTGGCGTCGGTTTATTTGTGGGCCTAGTGATGGTTTGCCTGCTCTGGCTCAGGCTGCTCAAGCAGCAAAACTAAGCGACCAACTTAAACCGGTTTCCCCTAAGACACAGCCTTTTACGGAGCCGCCTTCAGGGGCAGTAGGGCCGGTGTTAGGGGCACAACCCCCGTTTGATCTACGGCTTGCGCCAAAGTTGCGATCGTCTGCTGGGTAACGGGATCACGCCAGTCCGGAGCAATTTCAGCCAGGGGAACCAGGACAAAGGCCCGCTCCCGCATCCGAGGGTGTGGCAGGTAAAGATCGGGGCTAGCCAGTTGTCTCTGACCGTATAGCAGTAAATCCAGATCTAACAACCGAGGTCCCCAGCGTTCACGGCGGACACGCCCCAACTGGCGTTCGATCGCCAGCAGCGTCTGCAACAAGTCCATCGGTGAGAGCGTTACCCTGAGTGTGGCACACTGGTTAAGGTAATCCGGTTGGGGGGGACCAACGGCTGCGGTACGATAAACGCGGGAGCAAGCCTGCACCTGAATACCAGATGTTCCCGCTAAGCAACTCAGAGCATCTGCCAAAATAGTCTGTGAGTCGCCCAGGTTGCTGCCCAACCCGATCGCTGCGGCTATTAACATGGGCAAGAATCATCTACTGAATTAACAGTCATGGACACAGCCTCCCAAACAATCCACATCGAACATCAGCCCAGCCCAGCCGACCTCCAAGCCCTAGGGGTGTCCCAATGGCCGATTTGGACCAAGGAGATCTCAACCTTTCCCTGGAGCTATGACACCGCAGAAACCTGTTACCTCCTGGAGGGAGAAGTTATTGTAACACCGACGGGGGGAGAAGCGGTTCAGTTTGGAGCAGGGGATCTGGTCCGGTTCCCCGCTGGGATGGTGTGCACCTGGGAAGTCCGTCAGCCCGTGAAGAAGCACTATCGCTTTGGTGATTGATGCCGGCTCGGTGGCGCTGGTTATCGAGGGTCGGCAGTGGACCACGATCCAGGACGTTGCAGTTGATACAATGAATAGCATACCCAGGCGATCGTTGATCTGGCTGGCCGTGCTGGACCTTCCCCCAAAAGCTAACATTGCCCTGATTGTCTAGCCTGTCCCTTTTCAATGCCCCCTCCCTCATCCATTGCATGGCGGTATCTGTGAATCAAGCCCAACCCTTCGTAACCCAATCGGAACAGCCTTGGCGAAAAATTGGGCTTAAGGCCAAACTTCTAGGGGCAGTTGTGCTCACAATTGGGACCACGGCACTCATTGTTCACCTCCCCTGGAACTGGACCTCCCAACGCAATGTTAATAGCGTGGTGGCGCAGGTCAATGATGATATTACCCAGGGAACTGTCCGCGAGGTTGATAATATTTTCAGCAATGTGGAATCAACCCATTTGTTGATTCAGCTCATGTTTGCGAACCTGATCGATATTAATAACCCTGACGATCGTGAAACCTTTTACTTAAATCTGCTAACCTCTAGAGCGGACTTTTCTTGGTTAGAATTTGGCTTTGCAAATGGTAATTTCTTCGGTGTTAATCGTCCCCAGATTGACCAAATTAGTCTGATTCGACGAAATTGGAATCCGATCACGCAAGCGACGCAGAAAACCACACGGATGTATGAAATTATCCCGACCGGTCGCAAACTGTTGAATACGGAAATAACTCAGGAAAAGTATTATGCCCCGCAACGTCCCTGGTATCAGGATGCGATCAATAGCTCCAATAAAATTGCCTGGAGTGATGTTTATGTGTTTCGTACCAGTAAAACACCAGGCATCAATGCCTCCCAGGCCTTTTTCCAGGAAGATCAGCTTGTTGGTGTGGTCAGTATTGCCTTTGAGCTAAAGCGCATTTCTGATTATCTACGAACATTGCAAAGTAACCCGACAGAACAGCGATCAGGTAATTCTAATTCTAGTCGGACCAATCAACGGGAACGTGGCTCAATTTTTATTATCAATAGCAAGGGCGAACTGATCGCCCTCACCAATGAAGAGGAAGCGGTGTATACGATCGTTAATCAGGATACCGTCCGCCTCAAAACACTGGCTGAAGCGACCGATCCCTTGCTCAAAATTGCCTATGAAACCGCCCAAGCGCATCAACTGGATTTTGCTAAGCTAGATCGCCGCTGGGATTTATCCAGTCGCGATAATGTCTTGGGTGAAGCCTTTTATATTTCCTTTAGTTCACTCGATCGCCTAGACTGGATTGTCGGCACCGTTATCCCTGAGTCGATTTATCTCCAGGAAATCAACCGCAATAAGCGCATCCTGTTCATCATTGTGGTCAGCTTTATTGGGGCGGCAGTGGCCCTGGCCCTTTATTTCACCGATCGGGTGATTGCCGCTCCTATTTTAAGCATTACCAATGCGGCGAATGAGATTGAATCGGGTGAATTTGACGATCTGGGCCTCGATAAGGTGATTGATCGCACCGATGAGCTAGGGCAACTGGCCCGGGTATTCCAGAATATGGCCCGCGAAGTTTATAGCCGGGAAGAGCGCCTCAAGCAACAGGTACAACAACTCCAGATTGAGATCGATCACAGCAAACGCCAGAAGCAGGTCCAGGAAATTGTGGAGACGGACTTCTTTCAAAATCTTCAGGCCAAGGCACAGCTCATGCGTCGCCGCTCACAAAACCCGCCTCTCGACCCCCAGCCCCCCAACCCTGAAACCACTGATCGTGCTCCTGCTGTGCCCGATACCTTAATGGATGCAGCCGATGCCTGCCCAGCAGACAGCTCTGAGATGCCAGTTGCGCAAACCGATGCCTCGGTCAGAGGGGTTTCTGAAACGAACAGCCCGAAAACCGATGACCCGAAAACGGCCACCCCTAACCCCGCCGATCCAGCCTAGGGCGATCGCTGCTTAACGTCTGTTGTCAAGCCGGTGTCGCGCCTAGGCTAGGGTTGGCTAGCCCACCGAACCTGATCAACCCAACGATCGTGGCTTAACGCTAAAACAGGGGTTTGCCGTTGACCCGCTTGCACAGGCGCAACTCTGTCCCCTGGGCATTCCAATAGACCTGATCAAAAATCTGGTACATGATATACAGGCCACGACCACACTCTCCTGGGTCCTCGGTCATTTCTCGATCAGCGATTTCTGGCGCACGCTCGCAGCGACACTTTGCTTCTGGACAGAACCCCCGACCCTGATCGGTGATAATCCACCAATACTGGTCTTCAAAAATAAAAAATTGCACGCAAACCTGTTTATCAGGGTCCAAACAATTGCCATGTTTGGCAGCATTGACCAACGCTTCCTGAAGCCCCAGCCGCAACTCTAGTTGCCACGCTGGGGGAACCTCCGCCAATAGGAGATCCAGAATTGGCGAGAGATATAGGGTTGACGCAAAGCTAATGGTACTTTGCCGTTGACTCACACTACGGGGCAAGAGGGCAATCACTCACAGAACCTCACACACTTCAAATGCATAGAATGCATAAAAGAGCCGGTGCCTCCCCTAAATGCCTGTGCCAAGTTAGAATTGGGCCGCGAACCATAGGTGCTTAACCTGTCTCCAATTCTACCATACGCAACTTTTTCCTGGCGATGTTACGCCCTATCCTTGATTTTGTGGGCCTTTGCGCGTCAACGATGGCTAAGGGAACCCGTACCCCCGTCAGGATTACCCCCACAGCAGGAATTCGTCTATCGTTGAAAGTGACCGCAAATCTCCTAGAATCTAAACTGCTATCGGTCACTGCCTCTATACGTCACTGCTAGTCGCCAGATGTCATGAAAACTGAACCGATCGTTCTCCTTTCGCAGCGTGAAATTGCCAAAATGCGACGAGCTGGCCAATTGGCGGCGGCTCTACTCGCCTACCTGGAGCCGTTTGTTAAGCCGGGGGTTACGACCCTGGAACTGAACGATCGAGCGGAGGCGTGGACCCAAAAACAGGGGGCCAAAAGTGCACCCCTGGGGTATAACGGCTTTCCCAAGTCAATTTGCACCAGTATCAATGAGGTTGTGTGCCACGGCATTCCCCATGCGAAGCAGGTTTTACGGGAAGGTGACATTATCAATATTGATGTCACCCCGGTTTTGGATAACTATCACGGGGATACGTCGCGAACCTTTTTTGTCGGCCAACCGGATGCTAAGGCCAAGCGCCTAGTGGAGGTTACCGAAGTGTGTCTGTATCGGGGCATTGCCGCCGTGAAACCAGGGGCACGGGTGGGTGATATTGGGGCGGCCATTCAGGAATATGCCGAGGCTCATGGCTTCTCGGTTGTGCGGGATTTTGTCGGCCACGGCATCAATACCACGTTCCATACCGAACCCCAAATCCCCCACTATGGACAAGCGGGGAAGGGGCGTAAGTTGCGACCAGGCATGGTCTTTACGATCGAACCCATGATTAATGAGGGCACCCATGAGGTGGAGGTTCTCAGTGATGGTTGGACCGCCGTTACCCGCGATCGCAAGCGATCGGCCCAGTTTGAGCACACGGTGGCGGTTACCGAGGACGGGGTGGAAATCTTGACGCTGCCCTGAGGGCGGGTGGGGGAATAGGGCGACTACTTTTGGGTGGCAACTTTCGGGAAAATCGACTAGGATGGCTCTGCTGACGGCCTAAGCAGAGGATAAGGGACTATGGAGAATAACCTGCGGGGGGGCGATCAGATGCGAGGACGCGGCGGACGCATCCCCCACAGACGATGGTATGGGGGCATCCTGGGGGGTCTGGCGATCGTGATGGTCCTCACCCCGGTGGCCTATGGCCAAAGCCCTGGCGTTGCCAACCCAGCGAGTGGGAATCCCAGCCCGGAGGGGATGGAGCCACTGGTCCAACGAGCCACCTTGCAAGGGGGTAGCGAGGGGGCTGATGTCCTAGAATTGCAGGCAACCCTAAAACTCCTCGGTTTCTATCAGGGGGAGGTGAGTGGTCGCTACGATGATCCGACAGCGGCAGCGGTGGCCCAATTTCAACAAACAGTGGGGTTACCAGCGGATGGAGTCATGAACGCGGCGAGTTGGCGGCGTCTTTTTCCCACGACGACGAGCTTATCCCCAGCGTTGGCAGCTTCTGGAACACCCCAAGTCGCACCCGTGCCAGCTAGCGCTGCGAATCCCCCTTCATCCAAATCTCCTGCCGATCCCCTCGAGCGCGAAGCCGCCCCGGCTACCCTAAGCACACCAGGGGGCAGCGGCGGTGAGGCAACAACTGTTCAAGCGGAAACCGCCCCTAGCGCGACGCCAGCGGCGGCGGCATCTCCCACGCCAGAAACGGCCACTGTTGCGGCAACAACGGTCCCCCAACCGATCGATCTACCGATTTTGCGGCAGGGAATGCATGGGCCAGCCGTGGTTCGCCTCCAGGAGCGCCTACGGACGATCGGGGTCTTTACCGGGGCGATCGATGGGGTCTTTGGGGCGGAAACCCAAGCGGCGGTCAAAGCTGCCCAAACCAAGTTCCAAGTTGATCCGGATGGAATTGTCGGACCTGTCACCTGGGCGGTGTTACTGCAATAGGCTCCTTACGGCGCAGGACCGCGATCGCAACTGGCTCAGGTTGCAGATAGGCAGAGAATGGCGAAGGGTAAGGGGGGCTGTGCCCACTGCCCGGTTATTTCCTGATTAGGGGTGGCTGGAGTGAAGAAAGGAGTAATCGCTGCCAACAGCGTGCCCTTGCTTCTTAATTATTTTATTCGCCTGTTAATCAGCCATTCCCCTGAGGCCACCGAGCATGGAGAAGCCGTCCCAAAAGTCAACGGGTAAGTCATCGCAACCGCAGGTTGCCCCCGCGACCGCCAAAGCAAAGAAGCCGAAGGCGGACGTGAAGGGGGGCAAAACACCTGGGGCCAAGACGGCAACAGCCAAGAAGCCAAAGGCATCGGCGCCAGCGAAATCCCAGCCCAAGGGGCTGCCAGATGGGGCTAATCCCCTGGAAATCTTGGAGTATCTTTCCCTGGCCGGAGCCGGAGCCGGTGCGATCGCGGCTGTTGCGCTTCAGCAATCCCTCTTGGCCTCCGCACCGTTGACCGTAGCTATGCTGTTGAATCTAGTGAACCGGCGGCGGGCGGATCAGGCGGTGACCAGTCAAACCGCCGCAACACTGAAGAAGCTGGATCAGCGGTTGACCGAGGATGTCCAATTCCTGGGGCAACGGGTGCTGGCGATGCCCACGCCCGAAGCCCTCAACACCGCCCAAGAAGCCCTTGTGCGCAAAAATAAGGAAGCCCTCGCCTCCCTGCGGACGGAAATGGACAGCCGCCTGAAACCCATTGAGTCTCTTGGTCTCAACTCCATTCGGGAAGATTTAACCCAGATCAATACCCAACTTCAGAGTAAATGGGCGGAGTTGCGGGAATCCCTGGAGGGCATTTCTCGTTACCTGGAGAGTTTACCCACCGCCGCCCGGGTCGATCGCTTGGAAGCTTCCCTCACAACGCTAACCACCGAAGTTGGCCAACTCCAGAGCAGTTTCCAGGAGCTGGCGAAGCAACCGGATGGGAAGTCGATCCAGGAGCAGATTAACCAACTCCATCGCCGCTTTAATAACTTGCCCCCCCCGTTTAATCCGGTTGCCCTACAACAGGAAGTGGTGGGCCTGGTTTCCGCCGTGGCGACCCTGGTTCCCAAGCGGGAATTTACCACCCTGGCCTCAGAGGTGGCCCAATTGCGGGCGCAACAGGAATCCCTTGAGGAAGCCACCGATCCCTTGGAGCGCGAGATCAAAAGTTTGCGGAGCCAGATGGATGAACTGAGCCAACAGTTTCAAGGCCGCGAGGAACTGGAAACCTTGGAAAAAGTACGGGGTGCCCTAGCCTTGCTGCAAAAACGTATGGAGCAGATTGCCCAGGCCCAGGGGCCAGAAACCCTGGCGGTCAGTTTGCAACACCTGACGGCGGAACAGGTCCAGCCCCTCCGGACCCAGGTGGAGCAGGTCCAGCAGGTGCTCCGTACCCTTGATGCCCAGGCCCAAAATCTGCAAGCACGGACGGCGATGCTTGCTACCCTCGAACAGCAAATGGCGGAGGTCCAACAACTGGCCCAACGCTTAGAGCAGCAGCAGGCAGCCCTAGCAACCGAGTTGACCCAGGAGGTGGAACGAATCGCCACCCATCAGGTGCAGCAACACCTCAGTCAGCTAGGGGAGCCGCTTCAACCCCCACTGGGTGCCCTGGGTCGCCGCGATCGCCCAGCGGAAGCGATCGCCGGGATCGAAAATTTGCAGCAACAATTAACGCAACTGACCCATCGCCTCGATCAGCTAGAGGAGCGAACCGAAGGGGCAGAGGTCTCGGCTATCCTGCCAGAAGTTTCAATGCTACGGCAGCAATTTGACTATCTTGTCGATCGGGTGGAACGGCTGGAGAGCAGTCTCACGGCAGAAGTTGCCCCAACCGCAACCGGAGGCGTGACCACGGCCCTGGATCCCCTGCGACAGCAGTTGCAACAGTTGTCGGAACGGATCGACCACCTACAGGCGATCGCGTCCCAGCCAGGGGCAATGACCGAGGAAATGGTTTTGAATTGGATCAATCGCCTGAACCAACACCTCAGCACCCTGCCAACCCCTGAAGGTCATCAAATCCTGTTTGATCCCTTTGCCAGGAGTTCCCAGGTATTGCAAGAGGCCTTGCGACAGGTGCGTAAGCGTTTGATTCTGGTCTGCCCGTGGTCTCATGACCGGGAGCTTGATCCTAGCCTGGTGACCCAACTGGCGACCTTGCTAGAGCGCGGGGTGCAGGTGGATATTGGGTGGAGTTTGCCGGCAGCGGGTACGCTAGGGTTTCCGAGTAACGGCGTGGAACGGGATTCCTGGCAGTTCACGGACGTACCTAGGATTCCGGCCACGAGTTCCCTCTATCCCCTAGAGGAACTGCGACAATCCTATCCCAAGCACTTACACCTGCGCGTCCTCGAAACCCAGGAACACTTTTTGGTCTGTGATCGGGCATTTGCCCTGATTGGGGGCGGTGCCGCCTTAACGACGGCGACTCCCGTCCTAGAGGAAGCGCTGTCCCAGGAGCCTGAAATCCAGGCTCCCCTGCAAGGGATTGGGATCAAAACAACCGATCCCCGCATTATTCAATTACTCATCGATCGCTTCCAAACGCCCCAGCCGGATATGGCCCGTCAGCCCGTTGAGTCGTCGGTCACGGCCCACAGTTGGGTGCGGACTGGCGATGCCCGTTCCGAGGCGATGCCTGCCCGAGGCGATGCCGCCCAGTCTGACCCTGATCTGATGGCTGATCAGCCCTTGGATGATGTGGCCTACAATAATCGCGGTTTGGTCCGGTACGACCAGGGGGATAAGCAAGGGGCGATCGCGGACTTTTCCCAGGCGGTGGAGTTGAATCCGCGCAATGCCACGGCCTACTGCAATCGGGGAATTGCCCACGCCGATCTGGGGGATAAGACCAGTGCCCTGAGTGATTTTGATACGGCGCTGACGATCGATCCGGAGCTCGCCATTGCCTATAATCACCGGGGCCTAGTCTATTCCGATCTGGGCGACAAGCGGCAGGCGATCGCAGATTACAGCGAAGCCCTACGGATTCAACCGGATTATGCCACGGCGTTCTTTAACCGGGGGGCTGCCCGTTCTAAAATTGGCGACTTCCAAGGGGCGATCGCAGATTATGGGGAAGCGATTCGCCTCAAGCCTGACTACGCAACAGCCTATTTCAATCGGGGCTTTGCCTATCAGCAAACGGGGAATAAGGTTGCCGCGATCGCGGATTATGACGCCGCGCTCAAGGCCGATGCCCAATTTGCTGCGGCCTACAATAATCGCGGGTTTGTGCGCTATGAAATCGGGGATACGGCTGGTGCGATCGCGGATTTCGATCGGGCCTTACGTCTAAATCCTGATTTTACGAATGCCTATAACAATCGCGGTGTGGTGTACTCCCGCCTCCACGACTATGAGGCCGCGATCGCGGATTTCGAGCGGGCGATCGCCATCAGCCCTTCCTTTGCGAATGCCTATCACAATCGGGGACTGGCCCGCTCCAAGCTGGGTGATACCCCAGGAGCCGTAACCGATTTGCAAGCAGCCGTCCGCCTGTTTTCAGAGCAGGGAGATCAACTCAACTGTCAGCAAGCCCTGAAGTCCCTTAAGAAACTGAATCAATCCATCCATGAATTCTTGTAAAGGTCCCCTCGAAAAGTACCAATTTTGGCAACTGTGCCCACGCCAGCATAAGGGGGTGAGGCGGGCGGCTCCGCCGCCTACCTCAATTTAATTGAGGTTCCCGTCAAGGATAAAGAAGACTGCTGGCAGCAATTTAGATTCAAGTTCTTGCCGGGTTTAACTCATTGACCTAAAAAGAACCCCCCCAAACGGGAGGCTGTTTAGACCGGTAACGCGGGTTGGTTACCCGTCACTTATGCAAATTCAACGTAGTTGGCGGCTAGGCTAAAGCCGGGGCAACCACAATCCCTGACCACAACCGCAATGAGATCATCCCCCAAGTAGATGCCATTACCAGAGAAGCCATCGGGTGGGGAGTCGATGCGGAAGCTGCCCTGTTGCGCCACGGGCAGTTGCAGGATATCGGCATCAACATTGAAGTCCGGAATCCAGACAAACCCAGCCTCGCCATCCCCGTTATAGAAAACCTTGTCACCACTGCCCAGAATAAAACGATCGGCGCCCTCCCCACCGATCAGGGTATCCAGTTCCCCTTGTCCCGGTGTTGCGGCGTCCGGGTCAACCCCAATCAGGGTATCGTTCCCCATATCACCGAGGAGACTATCATTACCACTGCCACCGATGAGGCTATCGTTGTCTTTACCCCCCCGCAGGAGATCACTGCCATTGCCGCCGAAGAGGGTATCATTGTCGCGATCGCCATACAATTGGTCGTCACCATCCCCGCCCGTGAGCAGGTCATCACTCTTGCCGCCGAAGAGGGTATCGTTGTCACCTAGGCCATTGAGGGTATCATTGCCCAATCGTCCATGCAGCCGATCAGGGCCAGCCGTGCCCGTTAGCAAATCCGCCGTCGTCGTCCCCTCTTGATGACTATTACGACCCGTGGAGGGAGGGCTGCCTGTGCGGGCTACCCCGGTCGTACTGCCAAAATCGTCGGGTAGTGGCTCTGCTTCGACCACAGAGAGCGGGGAATCATTGAGACCACCGCAGGGGAGGTGATTACTAATCTCAGACAAAGCTTAACTCCTCGCAACAATTAGGTGTGATTATTATTCTAGCAACACGCTTTTCGCCCAAAAGTCCGGAAGGTTCGCCCTGAATGTGCTATGGATCACGATCGCTGGCTGGTGCCGGGGATTCATCTGCCTCAGGGAGGGGAGGCCGATCGGTAATAGCTGCGATCGGGTGTAACTGCTTCCACGGCGCAAACACCGGTAGTAACAGTAATCCTGGCAGGGCAATGAAAAAGCTGAGGATAAAAAATAGGGGCCAACCGATGCCAGCGGCCACCCAGCCCGCTGGGGCAACTAAAATATCGCGGCTGACGGCCATGAGGCTGGAGAGGAGCGCATACTGAGTGGCCGAAAAGCGGTGGTTACACAAACTCATCAAAAAAGCAACAAAGGCAGCCGTCCCTAACCCAGCGCAAAAGTTCTCAATATTGATGGTAAGCACCATAAACGCATAATTTTGCCCCAGTAACGCGAGTCCCAAATAAGTAAAGTTACTTAGGGCTTGGAGGCCACCGAAGATCCAGAGCGATCGATTAATCCCCAACTTGCTGAGTAGCCCACCGCCCACTAGGGTACCGATAAGGGTGGCCATGAGGCCCATCCCACCTTGAATAGCGCCAATAGTGGTTTGACTAAAGCCAGTTTTGAGGAGGAACGGGGTTGCCATATTATTCACAAAGGCATCCCCCAGCTTAAACAGGACAATAAATAACAGGATGGAGAGGGCACGGAAGCCGCCGAGGCGTTGGCAGAATTCCTGAAAGGGAAGGACGATCGCCTGGGTGAGCGAGTCCGGCGGTTGACCGGGGTTGGTGGGTTCCGGTGCCCAGGCCGTTGCCGCCAAACCCAGCACCATTAACACAGCCATCAGACCATACACGATTGGCCAGGAAAGCTGATCGGCCAGGATGAGGGCTAATGATCCGGTCATCAACAGGGCAAGGCGATACCCCAACACAAAGACCGCAGCCCCAGCCCCCATTTCCAGGGGTTCCAGCACATCCGTGCGGTAGGCGTCGGCAGCAATATCCTGGGTGGCGCTAAAAAACGCGATCGCGAGGGCATTCATGGCCAATAATTGCAGGGCCTGTCCAGGGCGTTGTAAGGCCATGAGGGCGATCGCCCCCACTAGGCAGACCTGGGTGATGGCCAGCCAGCCCCGACGCCGACCCAGGAAGGGGGGCGCAAAGCGATCGAGCAACGGCGACCAGATAAATTTCAGAGAATAGGGGAGGCCGACCAGGCTAAATAGACCGATCGCGGCCAGGTTTACCTTCTCGACCGTCATCCAGGCTTGTAGGGTGCGACTCGTGAGGAAGAGGGGTAATCCCGATGCCACCCCCAGCAGCAAGAGGGCGGACATCTTACGGCTTTCAAAAACCTTTAGGGCGGAGACGATCGTTTTCACAATGGTTGCATTGGTTGAATTTCAAAACACCATAGCCTAAGGCTATCGGTTGATCACCCCCCAGGCACCCAGGGCACCTAGGAGACCCCCAGATCTTCGTGCAGCTTGGTGTTCTTCGTGTCTTGGTGGTTGAGAGAGGGTGTCCTATGCTGAAAGGTGGTTATCCCAGGCGCGCAGATCCCTATGCCCAGTGTTTTCAAGCATCGCACCAAAATCGTCGCCACGATCGGCCCGGCCAGTGCTTCCCGCACGATGATCAAACACCTGATCGAGGCGGGCATGAGTGTGGCCCGCCTGAACTTTTCCCACGGCAGCTATGAGGACCACGCCCAGGTTGTCCAAACCCTGCGATCGGTGGCCGCAGAACTCGATACCCCGATTACCCTTTTACAAGATCTCCAGGGTCCCAAGATCCGCGTCGGTCAACTGCCGCAAGACGGGATTGATTTGATCGTCGGCAACACCCTAACCCTGGTTCCCCTCGCCGATTTTCAGGGACAGCCCCACACCGCCGCGATCGACTATCCCTACCTAGCCGAGGAAGCGGAACCGGGGATGCAGGTGCTTATGGATGATGGGTTGCTGGAATTGCGGGTTGAAAGCGTCCAGGGTCAACAGGTACAGTGTCAGATTCTTCAAGGGGGCATCCTCAAGAGCCGAAAGGGGGTCAACCTGCCCAGCCTCGACGTGCGACTGCCCGCTATGACCGAGAAGGATGAGCGGGACCTGGAATTTGGCCTCGCCCAGGGGGTGGATATCGTTTCCCTGAGTTTTGTCCGACGGGCTGACGATCTCCGAACGCTGAAGCAATTCCTGCGCGATCGCGGTGCAGCAGATATGCCCGTTCTGGCAAAAATCGAGAAACCCCAGGCGGTCACGAACCTGCTGGAAATTCTGGCGAACTGTGATGCGGTCATGGTGGCACGGGGTGATCTCGGGGTGGAAGTCAGCCCGGAAAAGGTACCCATGCTCCAAAAGCAGATTATTCGGGCTTGTAATGAGCGCAGTATCCCGGTGATTACGGCGACCCAAATGCTCGACAGCATGATTCACAATCCCCGGCCCACCCGTGCCGAAGCCAGTGATGTCGCCAATGCTATTTTGGATGGCACCGATGCGGTGATGTTGTCGGGGGAGTCAGCCGTGGGGAAGTTTCCCGTACAAGCCGTTGAAATGTTGGCACGGATTGCTGCTGATGTGGAGCGGGAACTGCGGCCTACCAATCATCCCCCGGCCCAGAATGATCAAACCCATGCCTTGAGTGAGGCCTTGAATACGATCGACCAAATTCTTGATCTCCAGTGCATTGTTGCCTTTACCCTGCGGGGCTATACCGCTAAGATTGCCGCAGGCGAACGTCCCCGCGCACCAGTTGTAGCCCTTACACCCGATCCCAAGGTGTATCATCGGCTAAATTTGGTCTGGGGCGTCAAGCCAATCTTGGTAGCGGAAAAAGTAGACAGCTTTGAGTCACTAGTGGGCCAAGCGGAAGCCCAACTGCGGCAATATCAATTGGCCCAAGCCGGCGATCGCATTCTGATCCTCGGGGGTATCCCGACCCACACCCCGGAAGGCACCAATTTTCTCAAGTTACATATGCTGAGATAACGGTTGCTCCCCGTTGCCCTCAACCTTTGCGACAGCTCGATAGTGTTCAATCAGGCACCCATCCCTCCGGTGGGCCATAATTCCTCCTGTGAGCCATAATCACAGTATGAATAGGATATAGGACTATAGGACGAGATCAGGTCCCTATCCCCCCTGTGGGCCATAATCATGGTATGAACACTCCCCTTTCCCAGTCTGCGACCTTGCTCCTCACCCTCATGCTGGGGATCACTGGAGTCGGCAGCGTTAATCTGTTGGGTGTACCCGCTGCGATCGCCCAAGCGAGTCCCGTTCCTCCGCCCTCCCGCTCCCCGTTGCCCGGTGTTCGCAGCTTAGATCAGCTTTTGCAGGAAATTCGATCATCAGTACCTCTCACTCGATATCTTTCCACTGACCTACGGTCCGGCGCGCAGGAACGCGCTCCGTGAACGCCACAGCGGGCAGTCATCACAGACCAGATTCGATGGCCTTCTTGAACTCACGCCGCAGGCTGTTCAAGCGGAAGGCGAAGA
>NZ_JBRCAD010000176.1:0-6183 GCF_053493415.1 Trichothermofontia sp.
ACTTGCACCTCACTCTGAAGAATCAGGTGTACATAGTAGCCCGATGCCCGACGAATCACGCGAATCTGCTTGACCGCAAAGCCATCGGGAATCGGACGGCTCATCCGCATGGGGATTTTGCCGAGCTTGGGCAAGTCCACCCTGTAGATTTTCCTGCGGAGACGCTACGCGAATGAGCAACGATTGTGGGGTAGGCATTCTGCCTGCCCCGGAGACAGTCGTCTCGGCTGTCTCAACCGATGGGATAACGTTGCGTGGGACGCAGGATGGGTATTTTTCGAGGTGTTCTTAAGCCTGAGAGAGTACTCGCTCCCTGGTAGATAACAATACCGCTAGCCTTAAAGGGTGTTTGAAAAGTCCAAAAACAAGTCGTTTTGGCGACTTCAGTCGCCACTAAAAACGCAAAGCAACCCTTAGGACAGCCAAACGTCAAGGTTCGTAGTCGCGGTTTTAACCGCGATTCTCCTTTTAAAACACCCTCTTATCTTGACATTCTCTCATAACTCTCCAGGATTTCTATAACTGTATTACAGTTAGAAAATCAACAGATTAGCAGCGCAACCCAAATTCGATTTCAGAGCGATGCTTCTTCCTCTTCATTCATCGTCTTGATTGACTCATTCAGCAGGCCAAACTGGCTTAGAAGAAGGATATTTTCAGGGGTTAGTAGCAGTTGTAATTGGTTGATTTTATCAAGAAGATCGACTTGATAATCCAACTCTTCTTGCAGAATTTTTAGATAGCGATCGCGTTGGATTTCCGACACGTTAGACTGGCCAAATAGCTCCAGAACTAGCTTGACGTTGGTAAGGGGATTGCGCATCTCCTCCACGAAATTAGCGACGGCCTGTTGCAGGGTCTGGTTGGTACGCAGTAACGATACCTGGGTTGTCTGGGTTAGCTCTAGCTGCTGTCGCTCTCGCTCTAGACGTTTCAGGAGGAGGGTTTGTTTACGGAGTTGGCTACGGATTGCTGCTAATAACTCTTCGTCGGTAAAGGGTTTACTAATAAAGTCGCTGGCCCCACGCTCCATGCCAAGACGCTGGGCACCCCGTTCTCCTAAGCCAGTTAGGAAAATAAAGGGAATGAGTTGGGTTTTAGTATCTTCGTTTAACTGCTCCAGGACGGCATAGCCATCGAGGTCGGGCATGACAATATCGCACAGGATGAGATCGGGGCAGACTTCGCGAGCTAAGGCGAGGCCCTGGCTACCATCAACGGCTTCGATCGCCAAGAAGTGTTCCGCCGTCAGTAACTTGCGGATGGTGCCACGAACAGCCGGATCGTCCTCAATCACCAGGATTTTTTTCATACCCGGAAGGTCTGTACCTGCGAGGCTAGTCGTCATCGCGCCAGTTAGGATTCACCCTATTGATTGGCCCTCGACGCGGTATCCTGACTTAATCAGGAAGCCTTAGGGGAAATTTTACGATGACTGTTGTCCCTACGCCAACCTCACTGGTGATCGCGATCGTGCCGCCGTGCAGTGTCACACATTTGTGGACAATCGACAGCCCTAGACCGGTTCCCGCGATCGTCCCGACATTTTTGGCCCGGTAGAAACATTCAAACAGGTGGGGTTGGTCTTCGGGGGGGATACCAAGGCCGCGATCGCGCACCTGGATCACCACCTGATCGTCTTCGCAGCCATAGGTCACCTGGACCGGGTTGCCCTGGGGGGAATATTTCAGGGCGTTGCTGATCAGGTTGGTGAGGATTTGTTGAACCAATTTTTTATCTGCCCAAATCGGGTTAGGGAAGTCTGACGCCCCTTGCAGGGCGATCGGGGTTTGGGAACCCTGTTCTAAGGCCATGCCACGGATCACCTGCCGACACAGGGCCTCTAGGTCAAACGGTTCTGGCAGCAACTGCAACTGCCCAGTTTCGGCCTGATCCACAATCAGGGTATCCTCCAGCAGCGCATTGAGGTGCAGGGCCTCGCGTTGGATGAGGTTGAGTTCTTCGAGTTGCTCAGCTCGCGACCATTCGTAGCGTTGGAGGAGTGCCGTAGCCGCAATAATGGTGGTCAGGGGGCTACGGAATTCATGGGAGGTGACGCTGAGGAAGCGCGATCGCATTTCCCCCAATTCCTTCTCCTGGCGGAGGGCATTGAGAATTTTGGCTTCCACCTGTTTATAGCGTGTGATATCGCGAAAGACAATGACACTGCCCTGGATACCTCCCGCCACAGGACAGAGGGGACAGGCCGTAAAGCTGAGCCACGTGCCCTGTTCCTGCTCGGCGGATACGAGATAAACCTCCTGGTTGTCCACGACTTCACCTCGCATCGCGCGTTGTATCGGAAAGTCAGCGGGCGGGCAGGGGGTTTGGCCATCAGCTTGATAAAAATGGGGACCCAGGTCCGTATCGCCCCACGGGGGGGATGCCCAATGGCGGGTGTCGGCAGGGATAAATTGCAACAATTGGCGGGCGGTCGTATTGCTCAGGTAAACGTGTCCACTGGTATCCAGCACAATCACCCCCTCGTTGAGGCTGTTGAGGACGGATTGCAGGATTTGGGTTTGGTGCTGGAGGGTGGTCTGACTGGCTTGCAGGGCTTGCTCAATTGCTTTTTGAGCGGTGATATCTTCGAGGGCGGCGATTGCGTAGATGGGCTTACCGGTCACATCGCACAACAGGGACACCGTCGTATTACACCAGACGATCGTGCCATCCTTGTGTAGGAAGCGTTTTTGGATGGGATGACTACGAATTTTACCCGCCAATAGGTTTTGGACGTAGATGGTGCAGGCGGGTAGATCATCGGGATGGGTAATTTGCTGGTAGGTAATGCCCAATAGTTCAGCTTCGCTATAGCCCAGAATTTCGCATAGTTTGCGATTAACCCGCAAATAGCGGCCTTCGCCAACAGTGGTTTGGGCTAAGCCGATTGCGGTCGCATCGAACAATTGGCGGAAGGCATTTTCGCTCTGCTGGAGCCGTTGTTGGATCTGTTTATAGGGCTGGATGTTACGCCCGACTGATTGGATCTCATAAAGGCGACCTTGGGGATCAAAACGACCCCGGTTGCTCCATTGGAAGTAGGCTTGCTCTCCATTGGCCAACCGCAGCAGGTGTTCCGTATAGGCCACGGGCCGATCGGGGGTGAGCGATCGCAATGCCCCTTCGACTTGGGCCTGTTCTGGCGGCGGCAGTAGGTCCAGAAAGCGCCGCCCCAGTACTTCCGCCTCCGACTTCCCGATGGCCCGACAGTAGGCAGCATTCACGGCAATGAGGGTTGTATCTGGCAGCGATCGCGTAATCAACTCGGTCTGATCTTCAATCGCGCTAGCAACCGGGAGTTCGTAGGGGGTACGATAGCCGGGGGAGGGAACGAACGCGATCGGCTCCGCCACGGTGGGAGGAGGTCCCCCGTTGCAATCAGGGGTGACACTGTGGAGGTGGTAGGCAACCTGGCCCGATGGGTCTTGCCCCTCGCTATCGGCATAGCCATGAACAACGACGATCGTGCCATCCCGGGCCAGTAGGTTGAGGCTAACGGCTTCCGACTGGCGATGGGTTTGGACCCGTTGCCAAGAGTCGTAACCGACCAGCCGACTCTGTTCATGGAGCAATTGCAGCCAGGGCATGGCCGTCAACTCGGCGAGGGTGTAGCCTAATTGAGCTGCCGCTTCCGGATTGCTGTGACACAAACGCCCGTCTGCACCCACCACCAATAACAGGCGCGCTGAGGGTGCCTGCTGATCTTGCCAGATCGGGGTAGTGATCAGCTGGGCATGGGCTTGTCAGAAGGTCAACGGGGGGGCGGGGGGTGTGGCGGAGTTCGTTGCCAGCAGCGGCGCGGGGTAGGTCATAGGTGTTCTCCCTTAATCCCATAATTAATGAGGCTGATCCCAGCTACCGCCGTTCTTGATCGTTGGAAGTTCCGGGGAAGTACCTTCAAGCCTAGTGGCGAACGAGAGACTTGCGTAAATTGTCTGTACCTCACGGACTTGCCTATACCCGAGGAATGGCAAGGCTGTAAACTAGCTTGGGCGACCAGCTACGCTCGGCAGTTACCAGCGGGGCTAACGTAATGGCATAACATAGCGGAACATATTGGAATTAAACCCCAAATTGCTGCCAATCGTAACGCTAATCCTAACCGAATTAATATGCCGATCGTTTCCCTTGATACCTTGATTAATGGCGCGATCGCGGGCCAATTGGTGAGCTTTCCCACGGATACGGTCCCCGCGCTGGCTACGCGTCCGGATCAGGCAGACCGTATTTTTGCGGCCAAACAGCGCCGTCAGGATAAACCCCTGATCTTGATGGCCGCGACGGCGGCGGACCTATGGCCCTTTACAGTTGGGGCTGCTCCTGAGCAAACCCTTTGGCAGACGATCGCCGATCGCTACTGGCCCGGTGCTCTAACCCTGGTTCTGCCTGCCAGTCCTCAAGTACCACGTGCGATGAATCCCCTTGATCCCACGACGATCGGCCTGCGGGTTCCGGATGCGGCGATCGCCCGGACTATCCTGGCCCAAACCGGTCCCCTAGCAACGACCAGTGCAAACCGATCGGGTGCTCCGCCGTTGGTGGATATGGGCGCGATCGCGGCCCAATTTCCCGATGCCCTTGTGCTTGATCCCACTGTTGTATCCAACCAAAGCACGGCGATCGCGGGGATTCCGTCCACGGTAGCCAAGTGGGTTGCCGGGGAATGGCAAATTCTCCGACAGGGAGCTATTACCCTTGGGGAATAATTCTGGCCATCGGCTGCCCACTGGCCTTAGGGGTTGGTTTTGCCATCCGTTTTGCCATCCTTTTAGATCTGGACGCATGGATTAACACCTCACCCTCACCCTCGAACTCGCCACACGTTCGAGGGCCTCACAGATTCTCCGGGTCGCCCTCCAATCCGTATAGACGAGCAGCCAACCCTAGTCCCCAGACATATAAGCTTGACCTATAGGTAATATAAGCAAACACAAATATTAAGGTCGGCAGGAAAAAACTTTACAGAAGTTAACAATGTGGTTAACATAAAAATATCCGAACCAGGTCGTTCGGATATCACATCTAAATTCTTCAGTTGTAATTCTCAATTATGACAGCTACCTTACAACAAAGACAAACGTCTTCGGCGTGGGAGCAGTTCTGTCAGTGGGTCACGAGCACCAATAATCGCCTCTATGTGGGTTGGTTTGGTGTGCTGATGATCCCGACGCTGCTGACGGCGACCACTTGCTTCATCATCGCCTTCATCGCCGCTCCCCCGGTTGACATCGACGGGATTCGGGAGCCTGTTGCGGGTTCTTTGCTCTACGGCAACAATATTATCTCTGGGGCAGTGGTGCCTTCGTCTAACGCGATCGGTCTGCACTTCTACCCGATTTGGGAAGCGGCTTCGCTGGATGAGTGGCTCTACAATGGTGGCCCATACCAGTTGATCATTTTCCACTTCCTGATTGGGGTGTTCTGCTACATGGGTCGGGAGTGGGAGTTGAGCTACCGTCTGGGGATGCGTCCCTGGATTGCGGTAGCCTACTCAGCACCCGTTGCGGCGGCGACGGCGGTGTTCCTGATTTACCCGTTGGGTCAAGGTTCGTTCTCGGATGGGATGCCCCTGGGGATCAGCGGTACGTTCAACTTCATGTTTGTGTTCCAAGCGGAGCACAATATCCTGATGCACCCCTTCCACATGCTGGGTGTGGCTGGCGTCTTCGGTGGCTCGCTGTTCTCCGCGATGCACGGTTCGTTGGTGACCTCCAGCTTGGTGCGTGAGACGAGCGAAACGGAATCGCAAAACTACGGTTACAAGTTTGGTCAAGAGGAAGAGACGTACAACATCGTTGCCGCGCACGGCTACTTCGGTCGGTTGATCTTCCAATACGCGAGCTTCAACAACAGCCGTTCGTTGCACTTCTTCCTGGCGCTTTGGCCGGTCGTCGGTATCTGGTTCACCGCTCTCGGTATCAGCACGATGGCGTTCAACCTGAATGGGTTCAACTTCAACCAAAGCGTGCTGGATTCGGAAGGTCACGTGATCAACACCTGGGCCGATGTGCTCAACCGCGCTAACCTGGGCTTTGAGGTGATGCACGAGCGTAACGCTCACAACTTCCCCCTCGATTTGGCCAGTGCTGAGTTGGCTCCGGTGGCGCTGACGGCTCCTAGCATCAACAGCTAATCCAGGCTCATCAAGCTTTAACTCGATATGAGTTGCTCATAGTTTGA
>NZ_JBRCAD010000177.1:0-14886 GCF_053493415.1 Trichothermofontia sp.
GCTCATGCCGTCACCCCCCCCGGCAAATTTCAACCCACCCCCCTACGCTGTCTCTTGGGAGCCGTCATGTCGGCAGCGTTTGCCTTGGGCTTGTATGAACTGACCTACGCGATCGCGGCTACCTTTGCCCATAAACCCATCACGACAACCAATACGATCGCCCTCAATATTGGGGTCGCTGTGCGCACCCTAGTGGTGGGGATTGCGGCCCTAGGGATGGGGGTTTTTGGTATCACGGCCCTGGGACTATTGGCCCTGGCCATCCAATTGGCGCTGACCAAACGACAAAAATCGCCATCAACGCCCGAAGCCTAGGGTGATGTATCCGCGCTTAGGCGATCGCGAAACTGGGCGATGGGGAGAACGACGGGCTGGCGGGCTGGACATTCGCTTGGAAGAAAGCCGTGGGGGAGACACGTTGAATGGGTTGGGCGTCGGGTTCAAGGACGCAAACGGCATAGCCTTGGGAAGCCGCAAAGACGATCGTCACATCCCCCCGATCGGTGATCTTGGCAACAATGTCAAAAAGGCGATCGACATTGGTTTCCAAGCGGAAGAGGCTGTAGTATTGCCCCGACACCTCGACGGCTTGTAGGGATTGACTCAGATCGGGAACCTGCACAGTCCAAAAGGGAAACTGATCCGGGGTGACCAGCAACTTAAAAGCAGCCGGGGGCAGACGCTTGGGCTTAACTGCGGGGACAGACTTCAAGCGAGCCTCTGGTTCCCAGACCCATAGGGTATAGCCCTTGTTCGTTTTGGTGACGATCACTTCGTCGCCGCGCTGGTGCAGCTTGATCAAGACCTTGAGGACGCGCTCGCTCTCGGTCAGGGTTTGAAAGAGGCTGTAGCAGCGATCGTCCAACTGAATGGCGGCCAGCGGCTGATCAAGCTCAGGCACAAGAATATGACACGTTTGGTATTGGTCGCGGGAGGTCAGGAGTTTGCAGGAAACGAAGGCAGCTTGAGTCATGGGTCGCGATGAGTGGGGGTGGCGAAACGACGGCAGGGAATGCTATTTAATGCATCCTATAGAATTAGATTAGAACTAATGTTACATTTTGTCAACATAGTTGATATTTTAGTACAGGTGTGGTACAGAAATCAGGCCAAGGATCGTTCTGATATGCTGTTATGAGTTTTTCCTACTGGCACCTGATTGTCGATGAGCATAGGCCATGAGGCTAGATCTGTTTTAGGTAGTCGGATTGATGCAACAAGCTATGCTGTGGCTTGCGATCTGATTCAGGCTTGGGCTGAGGCGGGTAAGTCCTGCTACGTTATTGCGGCGAATGTGCATGTGGTGATGACGGCCTACTGGCAGAGGACTTTTCAGCAGATTGTGAATCAGGCCGCTTTGGTCACACCGGATGGAATGCCCCTCGTGTGGGCGCTGCGGCTGCTGGGCATTCCAGAAGCTTCTAGGGTATATGGACCAGACCTGATGCTGGCTTGGTGCGATCGGGCGGCCCAGTCAGGTTTGCCCCTTTACCTCTATGGGGGAACGTCAACGATGTTAGAGAAACTGGTCGATCGCTTAAAGGCGGCCTTCCCAGGGATTACGATCGCGGGTAGTTATGCCCCCCCTTTCCGCCCGTTAACCCCTGAGGAGGAAGCAGCCGATGTGGCTCGCATTCGTGAGAGTGGGGCCAAGGTATTGCTGGTGGGGCTAGGGTGTCCGAAGCAGGAGCAGTGGATGGCTCGCCATCAGGGTCTACTGCCCCTAGTCATGATAGGGGTGGGTGCAGCGTTTAGTTTCCATAGTGGTGAGGTTTCCCAGGCTCCCCGTTGGATGATGAAGGCGGGGTTGGAGTGGTTATACCGCTTGTTAGTAGAACCCCGGCGCTTGTGGCGGCGCTATTTGATTAATAATCCAGCCTTTGTGGTGCTGATGGGTTGGCAATTGCTACGTTACTGGCTCACGGGTAAACCTTCAATGCCCTCATGTTAGGGAGTCTCCAACCAGCAACGATCGTCCCCAGGTTGGTAGCTGCGGGTAACGCGCCCACCGCCCCGAAACTGGGCAAGATAGGTTTGGCTAACCGGTTCATCCGAGTCAGTCAGCCAATCAATCCCAATGCCATTGCGTCCCTGATCCTGGCCCGAACTGTGGATATAGCGATCGCCACCCAGGTACAGGCCCACGTGGGTTGCCTTAGTAGCAGGGCCAAAAAAGACTAAATCGCCGGGACGTAACTCGGAACGCGCCACCGGTTGACAAAATGCCTCCTGCTGATAGGCATCCCGCGGCAACCAAATCCCACTGGCAGCAAACGCAGCTTGCATCAACCCGGAACAGTCGTAGTTGGGAGCAACCGTCCCCCCCCAAAGATAGGTGTTGGGCACCGCCATCGCGGCCTGGGTAAAGGCAATCACCTGGGGTAGGCAGGCTTGAATGTCTGCGGCTGTGCGCACGGGCGCTTGGTAGGGTTGGGGAGCAAGGGTTAGCTGGTCAAAATCTGCCCCTGCCAACCAGCCCGGATACTCGTCTTCGCATAGCTGTACCCTTAGGGCTAGCGTCATCCCGGTTGGGGGGAACGGGTCCAACGGGATCAAATACCGGCCTGCGGCGGCTTGAGTCGCTAAGCGGTCACAGGCAGGACTATCGTAGAGGGCGATCGGGCGGCGGGTCTGATAAATCCCGGCTGGCACATCCCTCAGCGTTGTGGACATGGACAAGTTAATCATTGAGTACAGGTGTAGGCGTCCTCAGTAGGCTAGGTTAGCAACCGTCTTAAACCACTGCATGATCCCTTTCGACACAGCCAACCCAAGGGTTTACTGAGGGTTGGGGCGGTCATCGGTGACCACCCGTCAAACAAGCGTCAATAAAAAAACCTCGATAAATTTCGAGGATTAATGGAATGGAGCTGGGCAGAATCGAACTGCCGTCCGCAATGGGTATTAACCTTCCGATCGTTCACAGGCTTAGCACTTCTGACCCTCAGTGCGGGAACTATCCTGTAACCCTGGACAGGCAGGGACTCTGGTGAGTCTTAGCTAAGGGGCGACCAGAGGCACCACCCTAGAGCATCCGTTGGGGTTGGTCTATAGTCCTTAACGGAGTCAGACTACAGACGCTCGCACCTTGTTAGGGAAAATTAGGCAACAGCAACTGCCTTACGAGCAAAAGGAACGATGTTGTTCGCATCTACGTTTGTTTGAGCCTTTGATTTACGAGAGGCGACTCACTCTCGGCCTGAATCACGGAACAGTGTTCGCCACCACGTCGAAACCGTTACAGCCCCGTGTATCTCTACTGCTATCCTATCACCTTTCCGGCGCAAGTGGGGGGTGACAACCGGGCCAGCAACCGTTGGCAACCCGGCGATAACTAGGAAAAACGCGATCGGGGGGATAGCCCATGTGCGCGTGATCGGGCGCGATCGCTCACCCGCATTGGGTTTTACCAGCTAGACTTAACGACCCCAGGCAGCAACCCTTGGTGGGCCATTTCCCGAATCACATGGCGCGACAGACCAAAATCACGGTAGTAGCCACGGGGGCGTCCCGTCAGCCAGCACCGATTGCGCACCCGTGTTGGCGAACTGTTACGGGGCAGTTGTTGCAATTGGCGGTGAATCGCCATCTTTTCCTGTTGGTTGGTCGCTGCCATGAACTGCTGCTTAAGTTCAGCCCGCTTGTCGGCATACTTTTCGACCAGGCGTTGGCGCTTGCGCTCCCGCTCGATCATTGATTTTTTAGCCATGAGACCCGGTGGTTTCCTTAAAAAGACACAATCTTCATCATATAACAGCAGGGTAGGCGTTGCCCACCCCACTGTGCATCCGTGCATCCGTCGTGCATCCCTAGGGTTGGGGTATCCCGCGCATCTCGCGCACCTAGGAGGCCACGCTTGCGGTGCGTTTCCGGGTCCTGACCCCAACGATCGTCTTCTCTGGGGCGGGTTTGTCGGCTACGGTTACCGATGGCTGCCCTGGGGGCGGGCTGGCTGTTTTTGCGGTATCCCCCGCGAGGGATTGCATCATAAAGAGCAAAAGGGGATTGCTTTGGAGTTCACGACGCAGCAACCGTTGCAAATCCCGTTCAATTTGCACTTGCAGACCGGCCCAGTCAATTTCCCATTCACCCTCAAAATTACGGGCAAAGTCGAGCCAGCGTTCGCTCAGGGTATTCCGAATGCAGTCATCAATCCACTGTCGCAAGGTGGGGCGTTCGATCGACATCACCACACCCTTGAAATGGACTTCTGGCTCAGTCACCAGCTTGCCCTTGGTATCAATAACCGCCGCGATCGTCACAATGCCATCCTCAGCCAGTTGTTGCCGCTCCTTCAGGACCCGATCGTGGACAATGCCCGAACGGGACGTATCCACCAGTTCAATCCCAGCCGTCACCCGACCGGCGATCCGGATCGTGTCAGCGCTGATTTCAACTATATCGCCGTTATCGACGATCACCATATTCTCGGCAGGAATCCCCATTGACTGGGCTGTTTGGGCGTGTTGCACCAGCATCCGGTGTTCGCCGTGGACAGGCATAAACAGTTTGGGTTTGGTCAGGGCTAGCATCAGTTTCTGATCCTCCTGACAGCCGTGCCCGGAAACGTGAATCCCCTTGTCCCGCCCATAGATGACCTTGGCCCCCTGCATCATGAGCTTGTCGATCGTATTGACTACGGCGATCGTATTACCGGGAATTGGGTTGGCCGAGAAGACCACCGTATCCCCTTGGCGGATCTTGACCTGGCGATGCTCCCCATTGGCAATCCGGGTCAGGGCCGACAGCGGCTCACCCTGGGAACCAGTGGTGAGGATGAGAACCTGGTCATCCTTCATTTGGCGGATCACGTTTAGGGGTTGCAGCAGGTTATCGGGACACTGGATATAGCCGAGCTTGCGGGCCTGGGCAATGACATTCAGCATCGATCGCCCCTGCACCGACACCACTCGACCATGCTTCTGGGCCAATTTCAGGATAATGTTCACCCGATGCACAGAGGAGGCAAAGGTGGTGACCAACAAGCGCCCCTGGGCTTCGCGGAAAATGCGATCGAGGTTGGGATAGACCGACTGCTCCGAGGGCGTGAACCCTGGAATTTCGGAATTGGTCGAATCGCTGATCAGGCAGAGGACTCCCTTTTCACCGTATTCTGCCAAGCGTTGCAGGTCAAACCGTTCCCCATCAACGGGCGTATGGTCGATCTTAAAGTCACCCGTGTGGATAATCACGCCAACAGGGGTATGAATCGCGACGGTAAAACTATCGGCGATCGAGTGGGTATTGCGAATAAATTCGACAAAGAAGGACTCACCCAACCGGACCACATCCCGGGGGCGTACCGTGCGTAATTCCGTGCGATCGGCAACTCCCGCTTCCTCTAGCTTGCCCTGTAACAACGCCATCGCCAGCCGGGGACCATAGATCACCGGAATTTCAAACTGGCGTAGGTGGAAGGCAATCCCCCCAATGTGGTCTTCGTGACCGTGGGTAACGATCATCCCCTTAATGCGATGACGATTTTCCACCAGATAGGTCATGTCGGGGAGGACAATATTCACCCCATGCATCCCATCGGTCGGAAATGCCAGCCCCGCATCTAACAAAATAATTTCGTCGTTATATTCAAAAACACAGGTGTTTTTGCCAATTTCATGCAACCCACCGAGGGGAATGACTTTAACAACAGAAGTGGATCTGCTTTTACTCATGAGTGTCCTTAGAAACAATAAAGATGAAGAAAGATCAAGCAAACAACGTTCAAAGCGGGTGCGGCGGGCAGGTTGGCAAGTAGCGTACCAACCCATCTCCTGGTGGCCCCGACGGCAGTACTCAGGTTAGTCAGGGTGAGTCAAGGTCCTTGGGAATTGTGGTCCGTATCCATCATCCATGTCATCAATCATCCATGTTGTCCATCATCCATGTCGTCAATCATTCCTGTCATCACTTGAGGCAGCGGGTAACCCTTGCGTATTTGGTCTTGAGGACTGACATTCGAGGTGGGGGGCATCGTTACCGGGGGATGGGCTAGGCAATTATCTAAGAAATTTAGACATTCAGTCGGTTCATGCTGATCGCGATTGGGGCACTTCCCCCCCCATCACTGCTAGCCATTCGTAGGGGTAGGGGGTGCCAAGCTGACTACCGAGACAATTCGGGTTAATGGGGCCATTCTCTAGGCGGTCGTCCTGGGTCAGTCGGATCAGCATCATAACAGGGCAAGGTCAGATAGCGCTGTTTTTAGAATGGCTGTTGCCTCCGGTGTGATCTCGCACAGGGGCGATCGCGGCGAACCCACAGCCCAACCTTGGAGCCGCAGGGCTGCCTTCACTGGAATGGGGTTGGTCATGGTAAACAATGCCTTAAACAAAGGGAACAACCGCAGATGCAGTTCGCTGGCGGTAGCAACTTGGCCCGCTTGAAATGCCTGCACCATCTGCTGGATCAAGGGTCCCGCCACATGGCTAGCCACGCTGATTACCCCCTGGCCGCCCACCGCCAGCAGGGGTAAGGTAAGGGAATCGTCACCCGAGTAGAGGGCAAATTCTGGGGGCGTTAAGCGTCGGATTTGGCTCACCTGATCGAGGTTACCACTGGCTTCTTTAATCGCCACAATATTGGGAATTTCCGCCAAACGAACGACGGTTTCGGGTTGGAGGTTTTGTCCCGTCCGCCCAGGAATATTGTAGAGAATCAAGGGTAGATCGGGACTGGCCGCCGCGATCGCCCGAAAGTGTTGGTAGAGGCCCTCCTGGGGGGGTTTGTTGTAGTAGGGTACGACTTGCAGGGAACCCGCCAACCCCAACTGGGCAGCCTTTTGGGTATGGGCCACCGCCTCAGCCGTGGAGTTGGACCCGGTACCGGCAATGATGGGGGTGCGATCGCCAACCGCCTGCTTGACTACCCGGAAAAGTTCGTATTCTTCCTCCCAACTCAGGACAGGGGATTCTCCGGTCGTCCCACAGACAACCAGGGCATCGCTGCCGTGATTCACCAGGTAGTCGGCCAGTTTTTCCGCAACGGCATAGTTTACCTGCCCCTCCGCATCGAAGGGGGTAATCATCGCCGTCATCACCCGCCCAAAATTCACCACCCGTTTATCCTCAACCTAAATCTTGAATGGATTGCACCCCGCCGATCCAAGGACGACTGTAGGGTCGCTATGGCGCCGCGATCACCGCCCCTGTGGGTCCCGCGACCAGGATTAAGCCACCCCGCTCCGGGTTCATCTCGCCTAGTCTGCGCCCCTATTCCAGCTAAACCTAGCCAACCACTTGGGGCTGGGGTGAGAGCAACTGACGGGCGACCAATAACTCGGCAATCTGCACCGCATTCAGGGCCGCTCCCTTACGGATTTGATCGCCACTGAGCCACAGTTCTAACCCACAGGGGTGGGAAAGGTCTTGGCGAATCCGGCCTACCAGTACGTCATCCTGGCCACTGGCATCCAGGGGCATGGGGAAGGTATTGGCCTGCCAGTCCTCCACCAGCGTCACCCCTGGCGCTTGGGCAAGGGCCGCACGGGCCTGCTCAACCGGGAAAGGCTGGCTGAATTCCAGGTTAACCGCTTCGGAATGGGCACGCAAGACGGGAACCCGCACACAGGTCGCTGTAATTTGCAGATCGGGTACCGCAAAAATCTTACGCGTTTCCTGAATCATCTTCACTTCCTCTTCGCAGTACCCTTGCTGGTTCAAGCTGGAGTTGTGGGGGAAGAGATTGAAGGCGATCGGGTGGGGGAAAATGTTTGGCGCAGGGGTTTCCCCCCGCAGGACGGCCTGGGTTTGCTCCGTCAGTTCCCGCATGGCCTGGGCACCGGCCCCACTCACCGACTGGTAGGTGGCCACGATAATCCGCCGCACGGGCTGGATCTGGTGCAGGGGCCAAACGGCCATGTTCATCAAAATGGTTGAACAGTTGGGGTTGGCAATAATGCCGTGGTGCTGGGCTGCCGCATCGGGATTAATTTCGGGAATGACTAGGGGCACTTCCGGGTCCATGCGGAAGGCACTGGAGTTGTCCACCATGACCGCACCCGCCGCCACGATCGCCTCGGCCCACTGTTTCGAGGTTTTACCGCCCGCCGAGGCCAACACTAAGTCCACCCCATCAAAGGCTGAGGCTTCGACGGGCTGCACAGGCAGGGCTTCCCCCTTGAAGGACAAGGTTTTCCCCGCCGATCGCGGCGATGCCAAAAGTTTAAGGTCAGCCAACGGAAAGTTACGACTGTCGAGCAGTTCCAGTAACTCGGTACCCACAGCCCCTGTGGCACCCAAAATGGCAACTCGGTAGGACCGTTGCAAGCGCTCTGCCTCCTTAAGATTTGCTAAAAGTGATTACCTGAATTTTTGAGGATGAGTCCGAATCATTCCGACCGATCATATAGATGCAATCGATTGCGAGATTTGCATTACCTGAAACCTGCCCACGCGCGCCTGACACGCAGCCAAACGCTGGCATGGGCCTGCTTCTCAGATTATCGCATCCCAGGCGTTCCGCCTACCACTGCCCGTCCGGCTGAATGAGGAGAACAACGATCGCGGACGGATGCGGACATGAGAGAATGGAGCGATCGTGATATCCTAAATCCTCCCCAGTCGTCCAGCCCACTCGTTTACCTAGGACGCAGTACCGCCGGGGTACACTCGCCGGGGTCTAGGCAAAAGCGCCCCCTTGACCTTACGGGATCAAGGCACTGTCGTAAACGGGTCGGTTGGGTAAGCGGGGGTGACCGGGGCGAGGAGCGCTCCAGCGCTCCGTTGCGGATAATGGTGTTGTTTTGAATTGGACTGCGACAGTTGACAGGAGTATTGATGAAAGTTACCCAGGAAAAGTTACCTGCTAGTCGTCTTGAACTGGAAGTAGAAGTCCCGCCCGAAACCGCCAAGCAGGCGTATGAGCGGGTGCTACAAAAGTTTATGCGCACCGCAGAGATTCCCGGCTTCCGCAAGGGCAAAATCCCCCGCCCGATTCTCCTGCAACGCATCGGGACCCAACGGATCAACGCGGCTGTTCTGGAGGAAGTGATCGAAACGAGCCTCCAAGCAGCTATCAAACAGGAGGATATTGCGGCGATCGGCGAGTTTGACCTACGCTCCGACTTCCAAACCCTGGTCAACCAGTTCAATCCCAGTGAACCGATTAGCTTTCGCGCCGTTGTTGATATTTGGCCAGAAGTCAAGATCAAGCAATATACCGGACTATCGGTGCAGGCAGAAGATATTCAGTATGACCCGCAGCGGGTTGACGACACCCTGGAGAATTATCGATCGCAACTGGCAACCCTGGTCCCCGTAGAAGGCCGTCCTGCCCAGATGGGGGATACGGTGGTGGTTGACTACGAGGGTCGGTTGACCGATGAGAGCCTGGCCCGGTTACGGGAACAAGAAGATTTTGACGAAGCGAATTTGGAGATTCCCGGTCTCAGTCAAACTGACTTCCAGTTAGAACTGAAGGAAGGGCGTTTCTTACAAGACTTCCTTGACGGCATCGTTGGCATGAGCCTGGGTGAGGAGAAGACAGTAACGGTGTCTTTCCCAGAGGACTATACCCATGAAACCTTGGCAGGGCAGTCAGTGATCTTTAGCATCACCCTTAAGGAACTCAAGGAAAAGGAACTGCCGGACTTGGATGACGACTTCGCCCAGGACGTGAGCGACTTTGAAACCTTGGCCGAACTGCGCGCATCCCTGGAAAAGCGTTTCCAAGAAGAAGCGGAACAAGCCCGTAAGGCCAATGGTGAGGATGCTCTCCTCAATGGCCTCCTCAAACAAATTGAGACAGAACTGCCAGAAACCTTAATCCGTCAGGAGATTCAAACACTCTTCGCCACCCAAGCCCTCCGCCTGAGTGAACAGGGGATCGATATCAAACGCCTTGTCACCCGTGAAACGGCCCCCGCCATCCAGCGCGAGTTTCGTCCCCAAGCCATCGAGCGGCTCAAATTGTTTACCGCCCTCGAGGACATTGCCCAGCGGGAGCACCTTCAGGTCGAACCGGAAAAGCTTCAGGCGCAAATCGCCAAAATGGAGCAGGATCTAGGGAACCAACCCTACGATCCTGACCGCCTTAAAGACATGGTTGAGAAGGATCTCCTGCGGGAGCAAGCCCTCGCCTGGTTAGCCGAGCACAACACGATCGAGTGGGTTCCGGAAGGCACCCTCAGCAAGGATGACGAGGGCGATGCTGCGGCAGCTAATGATGTCTCCGAGCCTGAGGATGCCGATGTAACGGAAACCGCAGCAGCAAGCACCGATAGCTAGGCTTCGCGTAAAAAGTTGAGGGTCGCCTGTTAGTCCCTGGAGAGTTAGGGCATAATGAGGTCAGAGAGCCTGAGTTTAGCAATCGTTCTCACCTGCCACGATCCCCAGAGACTTCTCGGAATCCGTAGGGGTGGATGGGTTGATTCGTTAAGGTAGCGGTTGTCTTGTTTCGCCAACTCGTGTTGTTTCGCCAACTAGGTGGTTGATGTCTCAATTCAAGTATTTGCTACACAGTCGTTCCCGATCACCGGAGATCTTCGCCACTGCCGAGGCCAATGTGGTGCCGATGGTGGTGGAGCAGTCTGGGCGCGGCGAGCGGGCCTTTGATATTTACTCGCGCCTGTTACGGGAGCGGATTGTTTTTCTGGGTACCCCCGTTGATGATGCCGTTGCGGATTCGATCGTGGCCCAACTCCTCTACTTAGAAGCCGAAGATCCGGAAAAGGATGTCCAACTCTACATCAACTCCCCCGGTGGTTCCGTCACGGCGGGCATGGCGATTTATGACACGATGCAGCAGATCCGCCCAGATGTTGCTACGATCTGCTTTGGGTTAGCCGCCAGCATGGGGGCCTTCTTGCTCACTGCTGGCGCACCGGGTAAGCGCTTGTCACTCCCCAGCTCCCGCATTATGATCCACCAGCCCCTAGGGGGTGCCCAGGGTCAAGCGGTGGATATCGAAATTCAGGCTAAAGAAATTCTTTACCATAAAAACCAGCTTAATCGCCTATTGGCCTTCCATACTGGGCAACCCCTAGAGCGGATCGAACTCGATACCGAGCGTGACTTTTTCATGTCCGCAGAGGAAGCCAAGGACTACGGTCTGATCGATCGGGTCATTGCCCGCAGTTCCCAAGCCGCCTCCACCCTATCCCCTGTTACAGCAGTCAACTGAGAGGCAGATATGTCTAAGTACGACTCCCATCTCAAGTGCTCCTTCTGCGGCAAGTCGCAGGAACAAGTTCGTAAGCTGATTGCTGGACCGGGAGTCTACATCTGCGACGAATGCGTCGATCTCTGCAATGAGATCCTGGATGAAGAACTGTTTGATGCGGCGGGGAGTGCGGCCCCCCAGCAGGCGGTTTCGCGTAAGGACCCAGCCTCCGAGAAGCAGCGGACCCGTTCTACTCCCCTCACCCTCAGCCAGATCCCCAAGCCCAGGGAGATTAAAAAGCACCTGGATGAGTATGTTATTGGCCAGGACGAAGCCAAGAAGATTCTCTCGGTTGCCGTTTACAACCATTACAAACGGCTGAGCTTTGTCCAGTCCCAGACATCCGGGAAAACCCCTGCCGAGGATGGGGTGGAGTTACAAAAGTCCAACATTCTGCTGATTGGTCCCACGGGAAGTGGTAAAACCCTGCTGGCCCAAACCTTGGCCCAGATTTTGGATGTGCCCTTTGCGGTGGCGGATGCGACGACGCTGACGGAGGCGGGGTATGTCGGCGAGGATGTGGAAAATATCCTGCTGCGGTTGCTACAGGTCGCAGATCTGGATATTGAAGAGGCCCAGCGCGGCATTATCTATATTGACGAAATCGACAAGATTGCCCGCAAGAGCGAAAACCCCTCGATTACTCGCGATGTGTCCGGTGAGGGGGTCCAGCAAGCGCTCCTGAAAATGCTGGAGGGGACGATCGCTAATGTGCCGCCCCAGGGGGGGCGTAAGCATCCCTATCAAGACTGCATCCAGATCGACACGAGCAATATTCTGTTCATCTGCGGTGGGGCTTTTGTTGGTCTCGATAAGGTCGTGGAGCAGCGCACCGGCAAGAAGTCAATGGGCTTTATTCAACCGGGGGATACCCAGTCGCGGGAAAAACGCATGGCGGATACCCTCAAGCAGGTAGAGCCGGAGGATCTGGTTAAATACGGCATGATTCCGGAGTTCATTGGCCGGATTCCCATGACGGCGGTGCTCAATCCGCTGGACGAAGAAGCCTTAGTGGCGATCCTGACTCAGCCGCGCAATGCTTTGGTGAAGCAGTTCCAAAAGCTGATGAAGATGGACAGTGTGCAGTTGGAGTTCAAGCAAGAGGCGGTACGGGCGATCGCGCGGGAAGCCTATCGCCGCAAGACGGGGGCACGGGCGCTGCGGGGCATTGTCGAAGAATTGATGCTAGAGGTGATGTACGAACTGCCCTCGCGGAAGGATGTCACCCGCTGTACGATTACCCGCGAGATGGTCGAGAAGCGATCGACGGCGGACCTGCTGCTCCACCCATCTTCCCTCCCCAAGCCTGAATCAGCATAAGTCACATGGCCTATCTTCCGGTTCGGGGTGTTAACCACTACTACGAGTGGATCACGACATCGGCAACCCATGAACGCACGGGAAAACCCGTCATGGTTTTTCTCCACGGTTGGGGTGGGTCCTGTCGCTACTGGCAGGGAACTGCCCAGGCACTCACACATCAATTTGATTGTTTGCTCTACGATTTGCGTGGGTTTGGTCAGAGTTGCTTACCGCCGAATCGGGCGAATTCGGTGCCCGTCGATCGCGCTGAACTGGTTAATCACTATGCGCTTGAGACTTACGTTGAGGATCTACTCACCCTACTAGAGCAGTTAGCCCTCGATCGCGTTTATCTCCATGCCCATTCCACCGGGGCCTCGATCGCCCTATTATTCTTGAACCGGTATGGCGATCGGGTTGAGCAAGCCATCCTCACCTGTAACGGTATCTTTGAGTATGATGCCCAAGCCTTTGCGGCGTTTCATCGGTTTGGCGGCTATGTCGTCCAGTTTCGGCCCCGCTGGCTCGTGAAAATTCCGGGGATTGAACGGCTTTTTATGGCCCGTTTTCTCCATCGCCCCCTGGCCAAGGCCCTTCAAGTCGCGTTTCTGGAGGATTTCCTCATGGCGGACTACGCTGCTGCCTTGGGGGTGATGTTGGCGGCGGTGAGTGAGCGGGCGGCCAAGACCATGCCGCAGGAATTTGCCCAACTGACCGTGCCTACCCTGTTGATATCGGGCGAGTACGATCAGATTATTCCGGCGGCGATGGGGCGCAAAGCTGCTGCCTTGAGCAATCGCATTACCTTTACGGTGATGCCCCAAACGGCCCATTTCCCCATGCTGGAAGATCCGGTGGCCTATCTTCACCAGGTTCAAGCCTTTCTTCAGGGACAACCGGCTACCTGTTAGGATAAATACATAGAGTTATAGGTACTGGCGACGATCGGCAATCCTATTCGTAATGACGACTAAAGTCGTCACTACTAACTACCCAGTGCGGGGTAACGATTTCAGTCGTTTAAGTTCCAATAAGTTCCAAGATAAGTCTCCTATTGAGGAAGCGATATGAGGCTGATAATGATCGCGGGTAGGTACCCTTTAGACTGATATGATCCCTGATTGCTTCATGCTTATTACAGCCCATTTTAATCGCAGTTTTTATTGACAAGATATCGATTTTCGTCTCCATACTTGGCCTGTTGCCCGTGAATTCGTCTCCGTCTGATCGACCATCTAACCCCCATGATTGTCCGGTTACTCCCTCCCATTCGGTGCCGATCGGGGAAGGCGATGCAGCCTTTGCGATCGTCCAGGAAGCGGTGTTGGGTCTGTGGGAAGTGGTGAACAATTTAACGCGGATTCGACCGCCGAAGCAGGAGCGGTATCGCGTGACGATTTTTGGCTCGGCGCGGATGCATCCCCATGACCCGCTTTATCAGGGAGTGCGCCACTTGGCGAGTGAGTTGACCCGTATGGGCTGCGATATTGTCACCGGGGGTGGGCCGGGTTTGATGCAGGCGGCGAATGAGGGGAGTGTGATCGCTGATCCGCAGGATTTAACGAAGTCGATCGGAATTCGGGTGGATCTGGATTTTGAGCAGGCGACGAATCCCTTTGTAGAGCAACTCTACTGCCATCAAACTTTTTTCTCGCGGCTGCACCATTTTGTGTTGATTTCCGATGCTTTTGTGGTAGTGCCGGGGGGCATTGGCACGACGTTGGAGGCGCTGATGATCTGGCAATTGCTTCAGGTGCGGCAACTGCGGAATACGCCCTTTATTTTGATTGGATCGATGTGGGCGGATTTGACCGCTTGGGCTAAGCAATATATGCTGGCGACGACCCCAACAATGGCCGATCCGGCGGATCTCTCAATTCCCACGTGTGTGGATGATTTTGAGACGGCGATCGCGCTGCTGCAGGCAGACCATAGTCGCTGGCGCCAGGCGAATGGGTTAGGGGTGTGGAAGCCGTCGTCTGAGCTTGGAGTAACCGAGGCGGGTTAAGGCTTGGCTGGCGCAAGGGGGGGTAGGGGCGATCGTTTGCCGCAGCTATTAAAACACCCCGTCCGGATCAGCCTATTCTATTTCAGGCTCGCTTAGTAGAGAATACAGCACTTCCATAGCTGGTGAGGTACAGACAAGGGGCTTAAGCCCCTTGTTCGCAAGGCTTGACAGTACTTCATTGGTGATCCCGCTACTCTCCAATTTTGGGGTTAGGTGGATGGGCAATTGGTATGCTGCCTCAACCAATCCAGCAAATCCACTCTTTGGTCAAACTCCAACAATGCTTCGCCCAATGCCTCCAATTGGGTCACGGATAATGCTTGAATCTGGGCCACGAGGTCAGCCTCCAACCGGCCCAAGCGTCGTTGCAATAACCGTACCACTAAGGCCGCTTCCCCTTGTTGCAGTCCTTGTTGCAG
>NZ_JBRCAD010000178.1:0-53532 GCF_053493415.1 Trichothermofontia sp.
GGAGAAGGGGGAACCAAACCCTCTTACTCCCCTCTCCCAGCTTGGGAGAGGGGCTGGGGGTGAGGGAGTCCAATGGCACTATCTCTACATCCCCCAAGGCGTGTTTGAACGCATGGCCGGTGATACCATTGCCGAACTGGCCCGTGCCTGTGCCCCTGCCTTACAAAACTTGCTGCAATCTGAGGAATTCCAAGACTTGCCCCTGTTTGTAAATTTGGGGCAATCCGACGAAGAAGTTGCTACTGTGGATAGCCTGATTGACCCAGCCATTCTCAAGGCGCTGCCTTCCCGCTATCGCCGCGCTGCCGATCAAGCCGTCATGCTCTATCGCTTCTTCGAGAACAAAGAAGGCATGAATTATGCGCCTGTCTTTACCGCCCTACTGGGTTCCATTGATGAAGTAGCAAAAGGCTTCCTGGTACGGCGACTGCAACCAGAGATGCCTGCTAGCGTGGATGACCAAAAAGCTTGGTTCGCTCCCTACTTGGGCGGTGTAGACCGTAAATCAGAGGACTATTACCGCAAACTGGCCCAAAATCTGAAACGGACGTTAGTGTTCAACAATGGCTTGTCACTGATTGGTTTGCTGCGATCGTGCCTAGACTACGCTCTCAATGACACCACAAAAATAGGGGGGGTATTTGAAGCCTTGCGAACTCAGTTGCGGTTTCAGGGTGGACGTAAGTTTTTGGAAACCGTGACCCGCATCAATGACTTTCGGAACACCTACATCGCCCACCAAGAGCAGGAATTGACGGATAAAACCCTGGCTGAGCAGGAACTCAAGATCTGGATCGAGGCATTGCACATGATCGGTAAGTAAACAAAATGTACTGGCCAAGCGAGATCACAAATCGTTGGCGTAGCCTCGACCTAGGAGTTTGGAGCCGACCGCCGCAAGGTGATCTGTAGGCATCAAAAGTGATCTGCGGCAGCTCATCTTAAGGTGTTGCAGGCTAAAGCCTGAACTACAAACGTTGCTTAGTTAATTAGGTGCTGCCCCCGGTAGTGGCAAGGCGATCGGCAGGTAGGTGATCGCGTCCGTGGGGAGCCGTAAGGACAGTCAGATCCGGTCCTACTGGGATGAGACCACCCGGATTCAGGGGAAACAGGTTGCCATAGTAGTCCCGTTTGATGATGTCCAGCCGACAGGTGTCGGCAATACCGGGTAGTTGGTAGAGTTCACGCAGGTAGCCACTTAGGTGGGGGTAGTCCTGGATACGGCGTTGGTTGCACTTGAACAAACCATAGTAAACAATATCAAACCGGATCAGGGTTGTGAACAAACGCACATCAGCGAGGGTCAGACGATCGCCACAAAGATACCGTTGTGCTGACAGGGTGGATTCAATCGCATCAAGGGTTGTGAAGAGTGCTTGGCAGGCTTGCGCGTAGGCCGTTTGGGTTTGGGCAAAACCGCAGCGGTAGACCCCATTATTCACATCCGTATAGATGCGATCGTTCCAATCATCGATCGCCGCCTTCAGGTCAGTAGGATACAAATCAAGCGCAGGGTTACGGGCAAAGGCATTGAACTCAGCATTGAGACTCACGATAATCTCGGCACTCTCGTTATTCACGATCGTCCCCGTGTGCGCATCCCAGAGAACAGGAACTGTGCAGCGTCCAGTGTAGCCCGGTTGGGCTTTTTGGTAGAGATCCGGCACCGTTTGACAACCGTGTTCGGGTTGGGTGAGCATCCACATCCCTGTCTGCGGAGAGGGTTCAACAATGACGATCGCGATCGCCGCTTCCAATCCCTTCAGGGCACGCACGACTAAGGTTCGATGCGCCCAGGGACAGCCCCAGCCGACAAATAACTGATAGCGGCCCGCCGCTGGCGGATAGACAGCCCCCGCTTGGGACGAAATCATCTGACGAAATTGGCTAGCCGGTCGCAGGTACTCCCCCGCCGCATTACGGGGGGCCATTTGGGCCATCATCGTCCGCCACATCGTCGTCCAGACAAATTTTCCTAATTTGATCACCGTACCGGGAGGCAGTGATCGACCCAAGCTCAGTTTGTTTTTCACCCTGTACCCCTCACGCTGGCAAATTCAAAATTCAAAATTCTTCCCCCTGGGTCTGGCCAAATGTCCAACGCCAGAGGGGATGGCTGGGTCCCTGTTGGTGAATGCGTTGGACCCGGCGCAGGAGTCGCTGCCGTTCCCGATCGCTGATGCCCCAGAGGGCATGTTGCGATTGCCAGAGTAGGGCCGAGAGCAGACTGGCCAAACATAGGGCTAAACCCAGGGTCGGCATGGGATTAAAGGCCAGCCCGTAACGTAGCGCAGACCAGGTGAAATGGTCGAACCAGAGGGTAACCTCCGATCGCAGAGCATACAGACTGAGGGGGGCAAGGCTGAGCCACAGGAGAATTACCGCCAGCCACCGTCCCCAAAGGATGAGTTGATGGAGCCGTTGGATCGCCACCTCGAATTGGGGATCAAGGTCCGCGATCGGGGCACTAGATTCGGGCTGGGACTTACTCATGCCGGGTCCGGCTGCTTAAAAAACGGTTGTTTCTAAAATCAGGGTAACTAAAACCAGCGAGAAGGTCTCGGTCCACTCAACCACTGCCCCATAGGTATCGCCCGTATGCCCCCCTAATTGCTGATTAAACCAAACCCCGGTCAAGATCGCAGGCAATAAGCCGACGATGCTCAGGGCAAATCCGGTCAGCATCACCGATCGCAAGCAGTCTGGGCGAAGCGCCTGTCCTAGCAAGGTCAGGTGGACAAAGCTGCCGAAACCCGCCAGTAGCACCAACAGGAGACCCGTGGGCAGCAATTCCCAGGGGGATTGGATTGCCGCTTTGTGGCAGGCCCCTTTGCCCGTGGGGCGCAGGTAGGGATAGCGCACGATCGCCAGCAGTTGCCCCCACCGTCCCCAGGCGGGCACCAGGAGCAGGGCTAACCAACGCCCCTGGGTTAAATCAGTCAGCGTTGCTACCTTGAGGAGGACGATCGCCACCGCCGCCATCACTCCAAAAGCGCCCGTGACACTATCCCGCATGACCGTTAACCGACGCTCAGGATCAGGAACGGCTAACCCATCCGCCGTATCGATCGCACCATCCAAATGCAACCCCCCTGTGAGGGCCAGCCAGCTAGCCACTAGGACGGCACTGCGCGTCAGAACGGGCATTCCCAGCAGGGATAGCCCCCCATCGGCGGCCACCAAAATGCTACCGATGAGTAAACCCACCAGGGGAGCCAAACGGGCAACCCCCTGGAAGTCTAACGGCCATGTGCTGGGGATGGGGAGACAGGTATAAAAGGCGATCGCAGCGACAAAACGCAGCATGGTTAATTGCAGATTGTGGGGTAGGCATCCTGACCTGCCTGGGGTAGGCATCCTGCCTGCCCCTGAGACAGCCGAATCTTCGATAGACTCAGACGGCTATCCCCTGTGCAACTTGTAATTTACTGAGCTTACATCATGCCCATGCCGCCCATACCGCCCATACCGCCCATACCGCCCATACCCCCCATGCCGCCCATGTCAGGGCCACCAGCCGGAGCGGGGGGTTCCGGTTTCTCCACAATCAGGGCTTCGGTGGTCAGCACCATCGCCGCAACGGAGCCAGCATCTTGCAGGGCCGATCGCACCACCTTGGCTGGGTCAACAATCCCGGCGGCAATGAGGTCTTCAAACTGCTGGGTCAGGGCGTTATATCCCACACTAAAGTCCTTCTCACGGACCTTTTCCACGATAACCGAGCCTTCCACCCCGGCATTTTCAGCAATCTGACGCAGGGGAGCTTCCAGGGCACGGATGACAATTTCCGCGCCGATCCGTTCTTCACCCTGGAGGCTGGCCACAAAGTCTTTCAACTGACCGCCCAAGTGGATCAAGGTCGTACCACCACCTGGAACAATCCCCTCCTCGACTGCCGCTTGGGTCGCATTGAGGGCGTCTTCGATCCGGAGTTTGCGGTTTTTCAGTTCCGTTTCCGTGGGGGCACCCACCTTAATCACGGCAACCCCCCCGGCAAGTTTCGCAATCCGCTCTTGCAGCTTTTCGCGATCGTAGTCGGAATCAGTTTCTTCCAGTTGCTTGCGGATTTGAGCAATGCGTTTCTGGACGGCGGTGGGGTTTTCGGTGGCCGAGACGATCGTCGTATTGTCCTTGGAGATGGTCACCTTGCGAGCAGTGCCCAGCATATCCAGGCTGACGTTATCAAGACCCAAACCCACTTCTTCGGAAATCAATTGGCCGTTGGTGAGGATAGCAATGTCCTGGAGCATGGCCTTACGACGGTCGCCAAAACCCGGAGCCTTCACGGCCACCACACTCAACACACCGCGCATCCGGTTCACCACCAGGGTGGCGAGGGCTTCCCCTTCCACATCTTCGGCAATGATCAGCAACGGTTGGCTAGAGCGGGCTACCTTTTCCAGGGTCGGGACGAGATCTTGAATCGAGGAAATTTTCTTGTCGGTAATCAAGATCAGGGCGTTTTCATACTCGGTGACCATCCGTTCCGGATCGGTGACAAAGTAGGGGGAAATGTAGCCACGATCGATCTGCATCCCTTCCACCACTTCCATCTCGGTGGTTAGGGACTTGGACTCTTCCACCGTAATCACGCCGTCCTTGGTAACCTTGTGCATCGCCTCAGCGATCATCTGGCCCACTTCCTCATCATTGCCAGAGGACACCGTGGCAACCTGGGCGATCGCATCCCCCTCAACCGGTTTAGCCACCGCCGCAATCCGCGTGACCAACTCGGCAATCGTCTTTTCCATCCCCCGCCGCAGGGCAACCGGGTTCGCACCCGCCGCCACATTACGCATCCCTTCGCGCACCATTGCCTGGGCCAGCACCGTAGCGGTGGTTGTGCCATCACCGGCAATATCCTTGGTTTTAGAAGCGACTTCCTGCATCAACTTTGCGCCCACATTTTGGAAGGGATCTTCCAACTCGATCTCTTTGGCGATCGTCACGCCATCGTTGACAATATCCGGGGCACCGAATTTCTTCTCCAGGACAACATTGCGACCACGGGGGCCAAGGGTGATGCGGACGGCATCCGCTAGGGCATTGATCCCCTGCTCCAGCGATTGTCGTGATTTTTCGTCAAACGAGATCAGCTTCGCCATATCTCAGGTCTCACCTTGTGTTAATACCAATAGTCCACCCTTGAATTTATCACTCAAGCTTGGAGAGTGCTAAACAAATTAAGGTGTGGATTTCTCCCGTTGGGGGGTGGTGTCGCGGCTGAGAAAGAGGACCCCCAGGGTGACGATCGCCACGCCCGTCAACTGTACCCCATTGAGATGTTCCTGGATCGCCAACCAGGCCAACACCACCGTTAAGGCGGGATTACTGGCCCCAATGATAGCGGCGGTGGTTGCCCCAATTTGGCGAATGCCTAAGTTATTGAGCAGATGTCCGGCCAAGGTGACGATCGCTGAAAAGCCCCCACCCACCCACAGGGGCCACCAGGACAAGGGTGCAGCCGCGTGCGGCCCCAGACTCAGGCTCCCAGCAGACAGGAGCAGGGTGACCGCAAAACTGATCCAGGTGAAGGGGACGGGGTGGAGGGACACAAAACTCTGCTGGGCGTTGATGGTATACAGGGCGTAGGCAAAGCCAGCCGTAATGCCACAGAGAATGCCGAGGGGACTGGCAACCCCGGCGATCGAGCGGCTGTGGGGTAAGGTCAAGACTGTCCCAACTAAAATCAGGCCCATGATGCCCCAGCGTTGGGGGCTAGGAGAACTGCCAAAGGTATACCAGGCTATCAGGGCCGTAAAAACGGGATAGGTAAAAAAGAGGGTGAGGGCAATCCCCGTGGGAATTAGGCCAACTGAGACATAGAGCAGGGCCAGGTACAGAAACATCAAACCGCCCCCAGCCAGCGATCGTCCCAGGAGAAACCGCTGACCGGACCTACTGATCACCTGCATATCCCGCCAGGTAGCTGGATAGAGCGTGGTAGCCAGGGCAGCCATCAGGGGGACCACGATCGCCATACGCATGAACAGTAGCAAGAACGAATGGGGCAGGGTAGGGGTGACAAAGCCCCCGGTGGGGAATAGGCCAAAGAGCGTCTGTTCCGTAAAGAGGACCCGCACAATGACATTTTGCAAGCAGAAACAAAAGGCCGCAGCCAGAACCAGCAGAAAACCCAACACAGCGATAGCCTCAAGAGAACGCGATACGCCAGGGTGAGCACTGGGGATGGATCACCGCTAAAATCGGGACCTCCCCCTCCCCCCCATACTCAGCGCCAGAACATTAAGGAAACCTACAACCTCCCCTATCCCCTCCAGGGGGATGCTAGCCTAAGTAAAACGGTTAGGACGAGTACCTTGTCAAGCATAAGGATGAGTGCTCTCGGTAGGCTCAGCCCAAACCGAGCAGTGCCGGTCCGCTGTGCGGTCTGGACTGCCTCCGAACACACTTGGCGAGTATTTCCTGATATTACGTGAGGTCTGCACTGTGGTTACAACCCCTGAATACGTCCAAAGGCCGGTTGCGGACAGGGGGGCGATCGGCGATCGCGTGGCTGTCCTACTGATGGGCTATGGCGAAGTGGAACGTTATGAGGACTTTGCCAACTATAACGAACAGGCCCTCAATCTACTCACGGCCAAGTTTGCCCCCGTGCCGACCTGGATTTATCCCCCTTTGGCGCGGTTGTTAGCGGTATTTGATTTGCATGAGTGGGGGCACCAGCATGGCAATTTCATTTCCCCCCACAATGCCATCTTTGAGCGGCAACGGGCGGGCATTGAGAAGCATTTACAAGCCCAATGGGGCGATCGGGTTAGGGTCTATAAAGCCTTTAACTTTTGTGCCCCCTTTCTGCCGGCCCAGGTCTTGGCCCAAATTCAGGCAGATGGGTTTGATAAGCTGCTGATTTATCCGCTGCTGGTCGTGGATTCGATTTTCACCAGCGGCATTGCGATCGAGCAGGTAAACCGCGCCCTCGCGGGGATGGGCACCGAGACCCCCCATTGGGTGAAGGGAATGCGCTATTTACCGTCGTTCTACGATCGGGCGGACTATTTAGATCTGTTGGCCGATTTGGTCGAGGCGAAGATCCAGGCGGATGTGATTATGGCCCATTTGCCCTCCCAGATTGGGATTGTGCTGATGAACCACGGCTGTCCGCACAAGGCGAAGGGATTCACATCAGGTATTACCGAAAGTCAACTTCTGTACGATCGGGTGCGCGATCGCCTTATTGAACGCTATCCCCTCATTTCCATCGGTTGGCTCAACCATGATACCCCCTTGATTGAATGGACCCAGCCCAATGTCCGACAAGCCGCGCAGAATTTGCTTGATTTGGGGGCAACGGCGATCGTGCTGATGCCGATTGGGTTTGCCACGGAAAACCATGAAACCTTGCTCGATGTCGGGCATATTATTGAAGACCTGCGACGGCGGCGGCCTGATGTTACCTATGTGCAAATGGACTGTGTGAATGATCATCCGGACTTTCTGCAAATGGCGGCGAGTTGGGTTAATCCCCTGATTGCCGACCTTTTGGCAGAGCAAAGTTTGGCGGTGAATCCAGCCCTTGCGATCGCCCACGCACCCCCTGCCCACGCGCACCATCATCACGCCCATGCTCACCCACATCCCCACGATCATCCCCATTCCCACTCCCACTAACCCTGGCGTCAGAGGGCAGAAGGGACCCGTAGCATTGGCCCATCTCTGGTGTTAATGCGCTCCGTTCGGGTTGAGCCGGTCGAGGGCGCGCCGGCTTAAACGTCATCGTCCTTTAGTCTCCCGCCGGGGTTTGAGCAGGTTGGCTTTCCGGCCAAGTACCCGTCCCTAGTTGTTCGACTAACGGTGATGAATAGACCGTTTGCAGGGTACCGCGCATAGCCAGTAATGCCAACCGATCGCTAACCCCTTGCTTCGCAAATCCCTGACTAAATTTGTAGCATTCATAAACCGACGTGAAGCCACTGGTTTGGAGACAGTTAACCAGGGACGGTCGGGTTAGCCAAAAGCTCTTGGGGTTATCGAGGGAAGCCCAAGCCGCCTGTTCCCGCTCCGCTGGGGAAGCAGCCTCGGCGTGCTCCTGGTAGTATTCCCCCCAATAGGTTTGACCTTGATAGGTCTGCTCAACTGCTGGCGTTAGACTAATGTGGGTATCCACGATCGCAAAGCCCCGGCAGCAGGCCGCGAGTTGCTCGATAAAGGCGAACACATCGGGGGCATCCAAATGATAGAGAATCCCCAGGCATAAAATCACATCAAACTGACCGTAGTTAGCCACGCTTAAGTTGCGCACATCATCCTGGTAAAAGGTCAGGCGATCGAGCCGATGGATATCCTTAACCAATCGGGCCTTTTCCACACTCGCCTTACGGCCCTCAATGCCGACGACCTCAGCCCCTTGCAGCGCACATTCGATCGCGTACCATCCTTCTAAACAGGCTAAATCTAAAATTCGTAATTGTGTCCACGGGCGACGGGCAATATCCGCCACAATTTGTGTGAGCCAACGGGGACGAATATCACGGGCCGATTGATTATCCAGGGTGTAAATACCGTGCCCCAAGTGGATATTGTGGGCTGTCCAAGGACCATATTGGGCGATGATCGCTTGTTTCGCCTGCTCAATTTGGGCGGCAGAGAGGGGGGCGTCAACCGACATGGGCATCTCTAGGGTAAGGGGTTAAAGCTGCTTGACTGACAACACTCGAACCGCCCTCACCCCAACCCCTCTCCCAGAGCGGGCGAGGGGCTTTTGCGCCAGTTTTTGGGGTTGAAGTCCCTTCGCCCCTTGTGGGCGAAGGGATTTAGGGATGAGGGGAAAAGATTGGTCAGTCAAGCAGGGGGTTAAAATCCTCTTGATTCTGCCCGGTTAAGGGATATTGTGCAATGGGCCATGAGGGGTCCGAATGCAACAGGCAAAACGCCAAGTTCCCGGTTAGGGAGGGGAACCGGATTGCATCAACTGCTGCTTACAGGTTTGGGGGTCGCCCTGGCTAATCACACGGCCATTCTGGAGCAGGAAAGCGCCATCGCAATAGTCCAGTTCCTCCAAGCGATGCGTGACCCACAGGGCGGTAATCCCGCGCTGTTTGACAAGAGCTTGTACCCGACTGACGAGATCCCGTTGACTATCAGGGTCCAGGAGGGCGGTGGGTTCATCCAACAGCAAAACCTGACTATGGCGGGCGATCGCCCCTGCGATCGCGACGCGTTGTTTCTGGCCACCACTCAGGGCGTAGATCGGTCGCCGCTCAAACTCAGTTAGGCCGACGGCGGCCAAACTCTCCCACACCCGCTCCCGAACTTTTTGGGGGGGTAATTGCTCAGCAACGAGGCCAAAGGCAACATCAGCCCCCACCGTAGGCATCACCAGTTGGTGATCGGGGTTTTGGAAGACAAAACCGACGGGTTGGAGGGCTTGGGTGTGGCCCGCTTGCGGAGTCAACAGGCCCGCCAGAATCCGCAATAGGGTGGATTTACCGCTGCCATTGGTACCCAACAACATCCAAAATTCCCCCTGGGGCACCCTCAGGGAGCATTGGTCAAGGACCCATTGTGCCGGTGTCCATTGAAAGGCAACGCGATCGACCACGATCGCTGGTGACGCAATTGTGGTGTCCGGGGGTACGTCATTCACCCGCGCCTGATCCCCCCTTGCCGCACTTATCCTGAGCTGATCCCCTATTCTGAGCCACGCTCTGATCCCCAGTGTTAGGCCATGCCACACTTCTGATGTCCTATCCTTTGATGTCCTATCCTTCTGCCTCATCCTGGGACAGGGCAAAGAAGCCAGGTGGGCGTCCGGAGGCGGCAGCGGTACCCGATTTCTCCGACACCTGGACAGCCAGGATTTCACTCGTTAGCACTGCAATTTTTTTATCCACCTCTTTCTCACAGGTTAACTCCAGGAGGGGGGTCGCTGCACTGTTCTGCATCACGGACAGAATATGCTGATAGAGCGCCATTGCATCCGCCTCAGACTTACGTTGCACCGAGAGGGAAACAGGGGAATAGCGCAGGACTACTTCGAGAAGAAACATGGGAATGGTGTGATGATGAGTACAGCAAGCCTATCCTAGCTGATCCCTGTCGCCTTAAGCAGCGGGTGGGTGCAGGTGGGGTCGATCGCGTATTATCTCTCAGCAGAGTTGTGACGGTTAGCTGCTCATGTCCCTTGTCCCCACCCCACGCCAAATTTTGGCGACATTGCTGCCGCCCTTGCGACTAGCCGCCGCCTATGCCCGCCAGATTCAACCCCGGATCACCCGTCGTCCGGCCAAGGCTGCTGATAGTGTTTTCGGGGCAGCCCTCAGTGATGCCGATCTGTCGATCCAAACCCTGGTGGAGGTGGCGCTGCTGGCCCATTTCCCGTCCCTCCGTTTCTATGGGGAGGAATACGAGCAGTCCTATAACACCAAATACTTACGGGCGATCACCCTAGGGGAGCCAAATGATTACCTGGTTACTCTGGACCCGATCGATGGCACCCAGTTTTACCTGGATGGGCACAACAATTATCAAATTATCCTGAGTGTCCTCAATACCGACGACTATGAAGCCGCGATCGCCCTCAGCCCTGCTCAAGATACCTACTGCTATGCTCTTCGGGGGCAAGGATGCTGGGTAGGTCCTCTAACAGCGGCGTTAGACGATTGTCAACCCCTCCGCATCCAGAATCCTCAACCCACCATTTTGCTGGGTTGGGGGATGGAACGGTATAAACCCGCCCTGCGCGATCGCTACACCGTGATCGATGTCGCCAAAGGCTATTCCGCCACCCAGCAGATTCCCAATGTCAATGGGATGCTCAGCGGCGAGTTGGCCGGCGTGATTATTCGCAATGGCAATTTTATCGATGGCGCTGCCCTAGCCTTTATGGCCCAGGAAGCCGGGGCGATCGTCTCCACCCATGCCGGTCTGCCCCCACCCCCCCTGATTGATTGCGTGGCCTATCGCCGACCTGGCCTAGTGATTGCCGCCTCACGGAAAGTTCAGCAGGACCTTCTCCAAGCGATCGCCGCCACCCCCGATGGCCCCGATCGCTAATGCTTAGCCGAAGTCGAAGCGGCTGGGAACCTATCCGTCCATAGGGAAGTTACGACTGACAAACGGTGAGATTCCCCCTCGCCAAAGTTAACCAGAAAAGTTAACCAGAACACTATCCCCCTCGATTTTAGCCACATAGACTGCTAGGGGCTTGTCTGCCGGACCCGCAACCAGTGCCCCCCTTTCGCTAAATCTGGCCTCGTGGCAAGGACAAACAAAAGCTTTAGCATCCCCTTGCCAATCGACCGTACAGCCATCATGGGTGCAAGTCGGATTCACCGCTAGTAGGGTATCTGTATTGGCGGGATCGCGGATCACTAAAACGGGTTGGGCCAGGTTCTCATTGAGTAAGCCCCCAGGGTTATCCAGGGCGGCAACAGGACCCACAACCTGGAAGCCATCGGGACGGACTGGAGCAGCGGTGTCAACATTGCTCCCGGTTTGGCCACAGCCAGAAACCACAACGGGGAGAGAACTCACCACTCCGCCAACGCCAACCCAACCAATAAATTCTCGACATCTCATAGGCATACCCCAATGACATTAACGGGCGGCTGGGGTCCCAGCCAACCAGGGACGATCGCGGCTAGATCAAATCATCAGGCCCGATCGCCTCGTTAGTCCCTAGCTTAACGATTCCTGGGCGCGATCGACAGCCACCTAGCATGAGGCCACACCGGGACGATCCAGTGGCGACAGAAGCACCCTATTGGTCCATTGAGGGAGGAGCAGTCGGTATTTTATTTAAACAACTTTTTTGTTGATTTTCACAACTATCCTCGCCCTTCAGTGCCAATATTTTTCCAGCACAAAACATTCCTCAAAAGAATCTAAAGTTATCGGTCAACCTAGGGGGGAGATGCGACAATAGTTTTAGATTTTTTCAATATCAGTTCCTCATTTTTAAGTCGCTTGTGAATTACTCTGACTATGGTGGCAGATAGGTCTAATCCCAATTCTGCAAAATCAGTCAGGAAGCCACTTATAGCCGTTTTGTAATAATCTTGCAATAAATGTATATATTCATTACCGGGGTAACTAAATTCATCAGGAATAGGGATTCTGGGGGGATCTAGATCTGTCAGATCTGTCAGGTTTGCCTAGAGCTTCTTCATTAATTCTTTAGATTCCAAGGAAGTCCGATGTCGCCACTATCGCCAACTCCAACCACCGATCGCCCAGCCGCCGCCCCCAATAATGAGCATCCTAGCGGGGACAAGCGTTTTAAGGTATTAGACATCACCATGAAGCGCAACCAATACCGCTCTGATGCCCTAATCGAAGTTTTACATAAAGCCCAGGAAGCCTTTGGCTATCTGGAAGAAGACGTATTGCACTACATTGCACGGGGGCTAAAACTTCCCCTCAGTCGCGTCTATGGGGTTGCGACGTTTTACCACCTCTTCTCGCTCAAACCCAGCGGTGCCCACAGTTGTGTTGTTTGCTTAGGGACCGCCTGCTACGTCAAAGGGGCGGGGGAACTGCTCGCGGCGCTGAAACAGGAAATTGGCCTGAGCGAGGGCGAAACCACCCCCGACGGTCAGGTGTCGCTAGTTACCGCCCGCTGTATTGGGGCCTGTGGCATTGCCCCAGCGGCAGTCTTTGATGGTCGCGTCGCTGGTAAGCAAACCCCCGAAGCCGTCCTCGCAGCCGTCAAGGCATGGCTCCCCGATGCGACGTAATGCCTTTTGCCTTTTAACTTTTGCCTTTTAACTTTTGACTTATTGCCATCCACCAAGGACCGTGACCTATGGATTTAGCTGAACTGCTTGCGATCGGGCAAAAGGAACGCGATCGCCAGAAACAAACCCGGATTCACTGTTGTACCGCTGCCGGGTGTTTGTCCTCCGGATCGGCGGCGGTGAAAGCCCAGTTGGACGCTGCGGTCGAGGCTGAGGGATTGGGGGCATCGACGGAGGTATGCAGTGTGGGCTGTATGCGCTTCTGTGGCCGGGGTCCCCTGGTGGAGGTGGTTGACCGGGATGGAAACCGGGAACCCATTCTGTATGAACAGGTGACAACGGCGGATGCAGCCTCGATCGTGCAAGCCCTCAAGGGAGGAAAAGCTACAGCCCCCTTGGGCGATCGCACCCATCCCTTCTTTGCCCGCCAATTCCCGATCGTCTTGGAAAACAGCGGCAAGATTGACCCAGAACGGATTGAGGAATACATCGCCGCCGGGGGCTATCAGCAACTCTATCGGGTGCTGTACGAATATGATCCCGCTGAAGTGGTCGAGGAAATCACCCGCAGTGGTCTTCGAGGGCGGGGCGGGGGCGGCTATCCCACAGGGCTGAAGTGGGCCACGGTGGCCAAGATGCCGGAGGGGCAAAAATACGTCATTTGCAATGCCGATGAGGGTGATCCGGGGGCCTTCATGGACCGCAGTGTGCTGGAAAGTGATCCCCACCGGGTGCTGGAGGGCATGGCGATCGCGGGGTATGCGATCGGGGCTAACCACGGCTTTATTTACGTCCGGGCCGAGTATCCCCTAGCGATCCGGCACCTGCAAAAAGCCATCCAGCAAGCCAAACGCTACAGCCTCCTCGGTAGCCAGATCTTTGGCTCCCCCTTTGATTTCAAAATTGATATTCGGGTAGGGGCGGGGGCCTTTGTCTGTGGGGAAGAAACCGCGCTCATTGCCTCCGTGGAAGGGCGGCGCGGTAATCCTCGTCCCCGTCCGCCCTATCCGGCCCAGTCTGGCCTGTGGGGATGTCCCACCCTGATCAATAACGTGGAAACCCTGGCCAACATTCCGGCAATCATCCGGGAGGGGGGCGAGTGGTACGCCAACATCGGCACCGAAAAGAGCAAGGGCACCAAGGTATTCGCCCTCACGGGCAAGGTGCGCAATACCGGCCTGATCGAAGTCCCGATGGGAACCACCCTGCGCCAGATTGTCGAGGAAATGGGCGGGGGTGTGGCCGCAGCCGGGGGCGTTAAGGCTGTGCAAACGGGGGGACCCTCTGGCGGTTGTATCCCAGCCAGTGCCTTGGATACTTCTGTGGATTATGAGTCCCTCACCCAGTTGGGCAGCATCATGGGGTCCGGCGGCATGATCGTCATGGACAACGAAACCAACATGGTGGATGTGGCCCGGTTCTATATGGAATTCTGTCGAGAGGAATCCTGTGGCAAATGTATCCCCTGCCGCGCTGGGACGGTCCAGCTTTACGACATGCTGACTAAGCTCCTCAACCAAGAGGCAACGGCAACTGATTTACAACGTCTTGAAGATCTCTGCCACATGGTGCGTGATACCAGCCTCTGTGGTCTGGGCATGACAGCCCCGAATCCAGTGTTGAGTACGCTGCGCTATTTCCGGCAGGAGTATGAGGCGTTGCTGCAACCGGTAGGGGGGAAGTAGGAGAGAGGAGCGAGGAGCGAGGGCGTTTTGGGGTTAACCAGACGGTTGGGTTTCGCAAGACTCGACGCCAACCGATAAAAGCCTTCAACCCTAAGCATGATTCCCTGTTCCCATCATTGCAAGTTCCATCATTGCAAGCTTTCTGGTCCAGTGAGGTAAGACGAGGTAAGAACACGATGTCGGTGAGAACACTCAGTATTAATGGCATAGATCTGGCGGTGGAGAGTGGCACCAGTATTCTGGCGGCGGCAAAGGAGGCGGGCATTACGATTCCGACGCTGTGCCACCTGGATGGGGTGTCGGATGTGGGGGCCTGTCGGTTGTGCCTGGTGGAAATTAAGGGCATGAATAAGCTGCTCCCGGCCTGTGTGACGGAGGTGGCGGAGGGGATGGAGATCCAGACGGAGACGCCGAAGTTGCAGGAATATCGCCGCATGACGGTGGAGTTGCTGTTCTCGGAGGGGAACCATGTCTGTGCCGTGTGTGTGGCCAATGGGAACTGCGAGTTGCAGGATATGGCGATCGCGGTGGGGATGGACCATACCCGCTTCCCCTATCGGTTCCCGGATCGGGATCTGGATGTGTCCCATCCCATGTTTGGCATTGACCATAACCGCTGCATTTTCTGTACGCGCTGTATGCGGGTGTGTGATGAGATTGAGGGTGCCCATGTGTGGGATGTGGCCCAACGGGGAGCGACGGTGCGCATGGTAACGGGGTTGAATCAACCCTGGGGTGAGGTGGAAGCCTGTACGTCCTGTGGCAAGTGTGTAGAAGCCTGTCCCACGGGGGCGATTTTCCGGCAGGGGTCAACGGTGGCTGAAATGCAGCGCGATCGCAGCACCCTGGAGTTTTTGGTAACGGCACGGGAGAAAAAAGAATGGACAAGATAAAACTGGCGACGATCTGGCTGGGGGGCTGCTCTGGCTGTCACATGTCTTTCCTAGATCTGGATGAATGGCTGTTTGATCTGGCAGATCAAGTGGATCTGGTCTTTAGCCCGATCGCGGATGTTAAGACCTACCCGACGGGGGTGGATATCTGTCTGGTGGAGGGATCGATCGCCAACGAGGACAACCTGGAACTCGTAAAACAGGCACGGGCCAACACAAAAGTGCTGATCTCCTTTGGTGATTGTGCGGTGACGGCCAATGTTCCGGCGATGCGTAACCCGTTGGGCAGTGCTAAGCCGGTCCTGGAACGCTGTTACCTCGAAATGGGGGACTTGCAAGCCCAGATCCCTAACGAGCCGGGGATTGTGCCACCCCTGTGCGATCGCGTGCGTCCCGTCCATGAAGTTGTCCCTGTGGATGCCTATTTACCGGGCTGTCCACCGCCCGCCGATCGCATTCGGGCTTTCTTGGAAATGGCTCTGCGGGGGGAACCCTTGCACCTAGAGGGCCGGGAAATGTTGAAGTTTGGCTAAGAAGAGCGTATTGACTGCACAAAATGCGGCATAACGTAAGTGGAAGGGTAAGTAGAAGTACTCAGTCAGCTTATTTACTATTTACTCACAGCGCATTAAATCAAGGGAAACGCAATCATGATGAAAAAAGCGTCGGAAATCATGACTCAGGATGTGGTCACCATTCGGGGGTCGGCCACGGTGGCAGAGGCGATCGCCCTGATGAAGGAGCGGCATTGGAGTGCCCTGATTGTCGATCGTCGTCATGAGCAGGATGCCTATGGCATTGTGACGGAAAGCGACATTGTTTATAAGGTGATTGCCTATGGCCTCGATCCCAAGAAAATGCGGGTCTATGAAATCATGACTAAGCCTTGCATTGTTGTGAATCCCGATTTGGGTGTCGAGTATGTCGCTCGGTTGTTTGCCAATACGGGTATCCATCGTGCCCCGGTGATTAAGGACAAACTGCTGGGGATCATCTCTCTGACGGATATTCTAGAAAAGGGTGATGCTTTTGAGCGTCCCAAGGCCGTCCTCCTCGAAGAGGCCATCCAAGCGGCGATCGCCGAAGCGCGTAAAATTTGCGCCGAAAAGGGTCCCGGCTCGAAGGAGTGTGCAGCGGCTTGGGATGCCGTGGAGGAAATGCAGGCGGAAGCAGCCCATCAACAGGCCAAGCGGCTAGAGAAAACAGCGTTTGAAGAATACTGCGAAGAATTTCCCGATGCTGCCGAAGCCCGCATTTATGAAGTCTAAAAAGCGTTCTTGCTAGATAGCTTAATACCTGCATCTATCTAGCCATTCATCATCTTGTGGGGTAGGCGTCCCGCCTGCCAAGATTTTAGACTAACAGGCACGATGCCCATCCCACTGATTCAGTACCCCGATCGCCAGATCCCATTGCCTATGTCAGTTGTTCATCAGAGTTTAAGCCCAACCGCCTACGAGACAGACTATCTCGCTTGGCTAGAGACCACGATCGACCATTTGCGCGATCGTCGTTATGAACAGGTGGATTGGGCCAATCTCATTGAAGAACTTGAAGATATGGGTCGGAGTGAGCGGCGGCGACTGGAAAGTAACACAATTATTATCCTCTTGCATCTCCTGAAATGGCAGTATCAACCCCAAGCAAGGACTGGCAGTTGGGAAGCCAGTATTATTGAACATCGGCGGCAGGTGAGAGAAGCCTTACAAACCTCCCCCAGCTTAAAGTCCTTCCTGCATGACATTCTAGCCAAATGCTATTTTGAAGCGGTGAAGCAAGCGCGGGCTGAGACCCAACTACCTCTAGTAACTTTTCCCGAAGCCTGTCCTTATACGATCGCTAACCTACTCGATGATAACTTTCTTCCCAATTAACCTTCTCATGTCCTGATTTAATGTCCCAATTGGGCTGAATTGATCCTCTACCCGCGCAAGTGATTATGCCTAAAACAGTTGTTATTGATCCGGTTTCACGCATTGAAGGCCACGCCAAAATCTCGATCTTCCTCGATGATGCGGGTCAGGTGTCTGATGCCCATTTCCATGTCACCGAATTCCGGGGCTTTGAAAAATTCTGCGAAGGCCGACCGATGTGGGAAATGGCGGGGATCACCGCCCGCATCTGCGGCATTTGCCCCGTGAGTCACGTCATGGCTTCGGCGAAAACGGGCGACAAAATCCAAGCGGTAAAAATTCCGCCAGCGGGGGAAAAGCTACGGCGGTTGATGAACCTGGGCCAAATTATCCAATCCCATGCCTTGAGTTTTTTCCACCTGAGTAGTCCTGATTTTCTACTGGGTTGGGATAGTGATCCCGCAACGCGCAACGTGTTTGGTCTGATGAGTGCCGATCCGGATCTCGCCCGCAGTGGCATTCGCCTACGCCAGTTTGGCCAGAAAACGATCGAACTCTTGGGTGCAAGCAAAATTCACCCGGCTTGGGCGGTTCCCGGCGGCGTGCGAACGCCCTTGACGGAGGAAGAGCATCGTTGGTTGCGCAGTCGTCTACCGGAATCACGCCAAACGATCGCAACGGCCCTAGACCTGTTCAAACGGTTGTTGGATCAATTTGCCACCGAAGTTGATGTGTTTGGGAACTTCCCCTCGTTGTTCATGGGCTTAGTGAGTCCAACGGGGGAATGGGAACACTATGGCGGTCATCTCCGGTTCTGTGATAGTGAGGGCAATATCATCGCTGATGGCCTCTCGGAAGACAATTATCAGGACTTCATCGGTGAGGCGGTTGAACCTTGGTCTTACCTCAAGTTTCCCTACTACAAACCCCTGGGCTATCCGGATGGGATTTATCGGGTCGGTCCTTTGGCGCGGTTAAATATTTGCGATCGCATTGGGGTAGAAGCCGCCGATCGCGAACTGTTAGAATACCGCGATCGGGTTGGCGGACGGGTCGCTAATTCCTCTTTCTACTACCACTATGCTCGTTTAATCGAAATCCTGGCGGCTCTGGAGTTAATCGAACGCCTAGTAGATGATCCGGATATTCTCTCCCACCGTACCCGTGCCTCAGCAGGGATCAATCAATTAGAAGGTGTGGGCGTGAGCGAAGCACCGCGTGGCACCCTATTCCACCATTATCAGGTGACGGAACAGGGGCTAATCAAAAAGGTAAACATGATCATCGCAACGGGGCAAAATAACCTGCCGATGAACCGCACCGTGGCCCAAATTGCCCGCCATTATATCCAAGGCCCAGAAATTCCAGAGGGGATGCTCAATCGGGTTGAGGCTGGGGTCCGCGCCTTTGATCCTTGCCTGAGTTGTTCCACCCACGCGATCGGGCAAATGCCGATGCAAATTGAGTTAATTGCGGCAGATGGTCAGGTGCTCGATCGTCGCTGCCGGGATTAAGGAGTCAAAGAAAAGGCTAATTGAGTCCTGCTAGGCTCCGTAAACCCATGACGATCGCAATTATTGGCTATGGCAATACCCTCAGACAGGACGACGGAGCCGGTTATCTGATCGCCGCGACCGTACAAACTTGGCAACTGCCCCAGGTGATCGCGATCGCCTGCCCCCAACTGTTACCGGAATTGGCCGCGACGATCGCTGAGGTCGATCGCGTCCTCTTCGTCGATACCTGTTTGCCCACCGTGACCACCACGCTCCAGCATTGTCCCCTGAATTTGCCAGCAGAGAACCGACCGCTGGATGCCCATGTGTCTGACCCACGATCGCTGCTGGCCTTGGCCCAATGGCTCTACGGCAAGTGTCCCCCTGCCAGTTGGTTGATGATTCCTGGCCATCAATTTGAGTTAGGCGAAACCCTATCTCCTGATACCGAAGCCGCAATGGCCGCCGCTTTAGAATGGATTCGGGACTGGTTAGCCGAACCGAAAAGTGTCACGCAACCCCAACCGTTGGAGACGTGCCATGCATGAAGTCAGTTTGATGGAGCAAACGGTGGATATGGCGGTTTCCTGCGCGATCGCCCAAGGAGCGGAAAAAATCCATGCGATTAAGCTGCGGATCGGTGAGCTATCGGGGGTAATTCCCGAAGCAATGCAATTTGCCTTTAGTGTAGTGACCGAGGGCACGATCGCGGAAGGTGCGATGCTCGCGATCGAATCCGTTCCCGCCCGGTGTTATTGCCCTACCTGCCAACAGGAATTTCAACCCCCAGATTTTATTTATGTGTGCCCTACTTGCGAGCAATTGAGTACCGAAATTCGCCAGGGGAAAGAATTAGAGTTAGCCGCCGTGGAGGTGTCGTAATTATGTGTCAAACCTGTGGATGTGTGGTTACTGGAGAAGTCGCGATCGATGGCGTGGCGGTTAACGCTAGCATACCTCATACCCACTCTTATCATCCTGATCAAGACCCTGCCCATCCCCACACCCATGATCATGACCATAACCATGACCATGCGCATTTTCATCACGATCACCCTCATACCCATGCAGAGCACCCCCACGGCGAGGCTGTGACCACGATTGCGATCGCCGATCCTCCGGTTGCGACGATCCCACCCCGCACCTTGACGATCTCCCAAGGAATTCTCAGCAAAAATGATCGACTGGCTGAACGTAATCGGGGTTATTTTCAAGCCAAAGGGCTATTGGTTCTCAATGTAGTTTCCTCCCCTGGCTCCGGGAAAACGGCCCTCCTGGAACGCCTGTTACAAGATTGGCCCCAACAGGGTGAGCAGCAGCGGGGAGTCGGCGTTATCGTTGGGGACTTAGAAACCGATAATGATGCCCAACGGTTGCGCACAGCGGGAGACGCGATCGTGCAAATTACGACGGGTACGGCTTGTCACCTGGAAGCCGATATGATTGCCCAGGCAGTGCAAAAACTTGACCTCGATCGCCTGGATTTACTCGTCATCGAAAATGTCGGTAATCTGGTGTGTCCTGCGGCCTATGATTTAGGTGAAGACTTGCGCATTGTCTTGCTATCCGTTACCGAAGGGGAAGATAAACCCTTGAAGTATGCCCCGATGTTCAAGACGGCAGATGCGATCGTGATTAATAAAATTGACATTGCTGAGGCAGTGGGCTTCGATCGCGAGCGGGCGATCGCTAACCTGCAAAAAGTTGCCCCCCAAGCCCCAATTTTTGAAGTCTCCGCCCGCACCGGAGCCGGATTGACCGCATGGTATCAGTACCTACTAGAGCAGCGGCAGGAGTAGTCATCGCCATCGTCAACAACCGCTTCAGGGTTAAGCACTGTAGCATTAAAGCAGGAGGCGCTTGCTCAAGCGCCTCCCATTGGCAAGAACTTCCTAAAATATGATGCAAGCAGGCTGGCGTATTGGCTCACTATTCGGGATTCCCCTTTACCTGGACCCTTCCTGGTTTCTGATCGTTGCCTTCGTGGCTCTGGTCGAAGGAAACCAATGGTTGTCGGATTATCCCAACTGGGGACCCACAATCGCCTATGGCGCGGGGCTACTCATGGCCCTACTGTTATTTACCTCGGTGCTATTGCACGAACTCGGACATAGCGTTGTGGCCATTTCCCAGGGGATTAAGGTCAACTCCATTACGCTATTCCTCTTCGGGGGCATTGCCTCGATCGAAAAAGAATCCAATACACCGGGGCAAGCCTTTCAAGTTGCGATCGCGGGGCCACTGGTAAGCTTTGGCTTATTTCTGTTTTTTTCTTTTCTGACGAAATTACCTGGACCAAGTGAGGGACCCCTTCAGGTTTTAACCCAACATCTAGCCTCCATTAATCTCGTCCTCGCCATTTTCAATTTAATCCCAGGCTTACCGTTAGATGGGGGCCAAGTACTCAAAGCTGCCGTCTGGAAAATTACGGGTAATCGCTTCGCGGGTGTCCGGTGGGCAGCGCGATCGGGCCAGTTTCTCGGCTGGAGTGCAATCATGCTTGGCTTAATTGCTTTCCTCTCAAAACCGGGTATGGGTGGTTTATGGTTGATGTTACTAGGCTGGTTTGGGGTGCGCAACGCCGATGCCTATAGCCGTTTGACCAACCTTCAGGAAGTTCTGTTGGAACTGAAGGCAAGTGATGCCATGACCCGTGAGTACCGCGTGATCGATGCCAACCTTACCCTACGCCAGTTTGCCGACAATTACCTGTTAGAGGAAACCCATGTTCCCACGTACTTTGCCGCTTCCGATGGGCGTTACCGGGGCTTAGTGGCAATCGCTGATCTACGGCACATGGAACGCAGCCTATGGGAACTGCGTACCCTCAACGACATTGCCCAACCGCTAACGACATTGCCCACTGTGGAGGAAAAAACCTGTCTTGCGGATGTCATTAACCGGATGGAAGATGGCCAACTGTCCCGTATTACCGTCTTATCCCCGGCTGGGGCGGTGGCTGGGGTAATCGATCGCGGCGACATCGTCCGGGCGATCGCCCAGAAACTCCGCGTCCCGATCGCTGAGGCCGACATCCGCCGAATCAAGGAAGACAGTACCTATCCCCCTGGCATGCAACTACAAGTCATTGCCCGCATGACCACAAAACCTGACTGAGCAGGGAAGTTTTGAATTTTGAATTTAACGCGGCAAGTGCCCCGTAACCCGTGAAGCCGGGTGGGCGGTGACGTGATTCGCACCCCATAACCCTGTACAGTTTTACCAAGGTTTAGCATTGTCGTGTTCAGGCATTCGCTAAACCCTTCCTATTCCCTATTTCCTGTTCCCGATTCCCTAACCATGAGTTCTCCTGCACCCCCCGACCCGACCCTATGGCCCACTCTCCTTCAGCAACTTCTCGATCACCAATCCCTCTCGCGCCCGCAAGCATCCGAGTTGATGCAAGGTTGGCTCGATGAGGCGATTCCAGAAGTCCTATCGGGGGCCATCCTAGCGGCGCTTCAGGCGAAGGGGGTTTCGGCGGATGAACTGGCGGGGATGGCGCAGGTGCTCCAGGCCCAATCCCGGACGGTTGAGACGGATCTGCCCCTCCCCACACCGCTGATTGATACCTGTGGCACGGGCGGCGATGGGGCTTCGACGTTTAATATTTCCACTGCCGTGGCCTTTGTGGCCGCGGCGGCGGGGATTACCGTTGCCAAACATGGGAATCGATCGGCCTCTGGCAAGGTGGGGTCGGCGGATGTTCTGGAGGCGATCGGGGTGAATTTAAGTGCCCCACCGGAGAAAATCCGCGCTGCCCTCAATGAGGTGGGGGTGACGTTCCTGTTTGCACCGGGTTGGCATCCGGCGATGAAAGCAGTCGCTCCCCTGCGCCGTACCCTCAAGGTGCGGACGATTTTCAATCTGCTGGGTCCCCTGGTGAATCCGCTGCCGTTGACAGGCCAAGTGTTGGGGGTACCGGCATCGGCGTTGGTGGCGACGATCGCCCAGGCCCTCGCTCAACTGAACCTCCCCCACGCGATCGTTCTCCACGGTCGGGAAAACCTGGATGAGGCAGGATTGGCGGCTCCCACTGATCTGGCGATCCTATCCCAGGGGCAAGTGCATACCGCAATCCTTGATCCCGACTTGCTCAATTTAACACCGGCCCCAACCCATGCCCTGCGGGGGGACGATGTGCAAACCAATGCGGCCATTCTCCAGGCGGTACTCCAGGGGGGCGGCACTCAAGCCCAGCAGGATGTGGTGGCGTTGAATGCGGCCCTCGCGTTGCAGGTGGGCGATCGCGTTCCCCTAGAGGCCCACAGCCAGGGGATTGATCTGGCCCGTGAGATTCTCAAGAGTGGGGCGGCCTGGGATAAGGTACAGGCTTTGATCCGATTTCTTCAGGCCTAAAGGGGGGACAAGGCAGGATGCCTACCCCACAACTCCCTGGCGAGATAATGCACCGAACGGGGTTAAATGCAGAGGTGGAAGCATGACGCAATCTCAACTAGAACCCAAACTATATAGCTTTGATGAATTTATAAGCTGGTATCCCGAAAACTCGAACGTGAGGTACGAACTCCACGATGGAGTCATTGTCGCCATGCCCAAACCTAAGGGGAAACATTCAAGTTTAGCGGGTGCTTTGATCGAGCAACTGTTGATCACGATTCGACAAATGGGTAAAGGCGGTATTTGGATGATTCCCAGGGAATCTATTGTGAAACCCAAACGTGAAAGTTCGGGCTACGAGCCGGATATTATCGTCTTGGACAAAGCAGTTCTTGGGATGGAACCTCGGTGGGAAAGCGAATCGATTATCCAAAGTCCTGAATCTGTTAAATTAATTATCGAGGTCGTTTCAACAAATTGGCGAGACGATTACTACAATAAACTTCGAGATTATGAAGAAATGGGTATCCAAGAATATTGGATTATCGATTATGCAGCATTAGGAGCAAAGAAATTTATCGGCGACCCCAAACGACCCACAATTTTTGTCTGTTATTGGGTTGATGGCGAATATCAAATGAATTCCTTTAACGACGAGAATCCAATTGTTTCTCCAACATTGCCATTGTTTAACTTATCTGCAAAGCAGATTTTCGCTAATTTATAAGTATTTAATAGTGAATGACTTGATTAGTGAATGGGCAGAATTACGACACGGTGCTTTTGGTGTTGCTAATTTATTTTCCAGCCTTTATTAAGGATCAACTTGCACTTTTATGCAAGCTGAACACCATCGAAAATAAGCTCGATGAGTTGTTGGAACCCTAACTGCAAGTCCAGCAAAAACATAGGTTTAGGGTTTTGGCACCTGAATCTGGCCGAGATGGCGTCGTCCGAGGATCGCAAAGACGAGGGTTTGTTGCTCTCGTCCCCGTAGCTGGAAGGTATTCACGGGACGAGCAATATAATAGTCCTGGACGCAAGTTAAGGTTTCACCCGTGACCAAAATGTTATAGGGATTGCCCATCGTGACTTCCTTATTCATCGCCTCTAGACGGGCTGCAATATTCACCGTATCGCCGAGCACCGAGTAATTCAGTCGTCGCTCACCCCCTAAGCTGCCAGCTACAACTAATCCCGTATGAATGCCAATGCCCACCTTAACCTGGGGCTTGCCTTGTTGTTGAAATTGCTGGTTGAGGGAATCTAATCGTTCATGAATGGTGATGGCCGCCTCGATCGCCTGTCGGGCATCTCGCTGAATTTCCACCGATTGGGTGCGCGGGAAAGGAACTCCAAACACCGCCATCACCGCATCCCCAATATATTTATCCACCATCCCCCCATGATCCATGATGCAATCGGTCATCATTTCTAGATAAACATTCAGCCAATCCAGGAGTAGGCGCGGGGCAATTTTTTCCGCGATCGAGGTAAACCCCCGAATATCCAGAAAGAGCACTGTTACCACCATTTCCTGAGCTTGCACCTGCCCAGATTGAAATAATTCAGAACGTCGTTCCCAGATTAGGTCCGTCATTTCCGGCGAAATATACTTGGAAAAGATCGAAAATAGCCATTGTCGTTCGTATTGTTCCCACAGTTGCCATCCGATCCAGGTCAATATAATCGTCCCGATCGGTGCAGCTACCGGCAGCCAAAGGTTAGCACCAGCAAATAGGAAAAAGGTCCCTAACCCGGTACTCACGATCGCCACCAGTACGCCACCTAAACGACGGCGCGGGGTTTGCTGACGACATACCCAGGCCAACAGGAACGGGATCGCTAGCAAGCCTAGGGCAAGCGCCAGTCCGTCTGCTCGTCGCAGTTCACGTTGCTGTAAGAGGTTATCAATCACCGCTGCATGGAGATAGACCCCTGCCGTCGGTGGACTATGGTGAAAGGGTGTATACAAGGAGTCTATACCCGTTGCGGTCGGTCCCACGAGGACAATTTTGTTACTGAAGACCTGGGGAGAAATTTGCCCCGATGCCACAGCCGCAAAGGAATAGGTTGTAATACCTGATGTTGGCCCAATCCAGTTTACCCACAGCCAGCGATCGTCTCCTGTCGTGAGGGGTGGGGGAATCACGGGTAGGCCTAGCGAGGATTGGCTATTCCCTGTGGGGGGGGCCAGGGTTATGGTGCCCTTAAGACTTTGTTGATAAACCTGGAGGAGGGCAATTGCCAAGGAGGGGTAGGTTCCCAGATACAGCGCAAATTGGCGGGTAATGGCATCCGCATCCGCTCGGTTATAAATATGCCCCTGGTGCGCTACTTGGGCTAATTCGGGGACAATCGGAATCGGGTTGCCGTCAAAATCGCCACCGACGGCCAAAACCACATTGCCGCTATAGGCGATCGCTTCCGCAAACGCCGGATCATCAGCAGTAGGTTCCGCGAACAAAATATCAAAACCAATAGCCGCAGGCTGGGACACGGCTAATTTCTGCAAAAGCTCGGTATAGTGACGCCGAGGCCAAGGAAATTGACCGTATTGCTGTAAACTCGCCTCATCGATCGCAATCACCACGACCTCCTGACTCCAGGTCAGACGGAAGAGGCGCTGACGCAATACAACGATCTGATTGTAGGCCAGATACTCCAGGGGTTGCCAAATCCCTAAGCGCCAGAAGGCGATCGTCAGTAACCCCACGATCCCCCCAATTAACAATGGGTGAGCCGTCTTCAAATATTGCCGCATCTATGACCGCATCCCCTCGTTCTCATTGACAAAATGCCCCTGCTAAATTTTCCCCTCCCCGCCGGAGAAATTAACGCCAGCCGTAGCCACAACGTCAAGATTGACCATATCTTCATACCCTGCCTCATGGGTTAGGCATTGCTTCATCGAAAGGCAACCCTTACCAGGAGAATCTTTTGATAACTGAGTCGTTGGGAGTCTTTATATCTTGGTGTCTCTTGGTGTTTCTTAGTGTCTTTGTGGTTCCCACTAACCTCTGATCGCAGTTCGCCCAATCTCCAACCCTCTCCAATGGCTTAGCCGCGATCGCACCCACACAAAAAAGAAGGAGCAGGGCAAACACCCCACTCCTCCCATTAAGCCTTACCACCACCGGCGGCTAGCTCAAACGGCAATCCATCCAGTAGTTAACCGAACTTACCTGCCGTCGAGGCAATCAAGAAGGCCGCATAGGTGACCACAAACCCAGCCGTAAAGTGGGCCAAGCCAACCAGGCGAGCTTGCACGATTGACAGCGCAACCGGCTTGTCTTTCCAGCGAACCAGATTCGCCAGCGGCGTGCGCTCATGCGCCCACACCAGCGTTTCAATGAGTTCTTGCCAGTAACCACGCCAGGAGATCAGGAACATAAAGCCCGTCGCCCAGACCAAGTGACCCAGCAGGAACATCCAGGCCCACACCGACAAGTTATTGGTGCCATAGGGGTTATAACCGTTGATCAACTGCGAGGAGTTGAGCCAGAGGTAATCCCGGAACCAACCCATCAGGTAGGTCGAGTTTTCATTAAACTGAGCCACGTTACCTTGCCAGACCGACAGATGCTTCCAATGCCAGTAGAAGGTCAACCAGGCAATGGTGTTGAGCATCCAGAACATGGCGAGATAGAAGGCATCCCACGCCGAGATGTCGCAGGTGCCGCCCCGGCCAGGACCATCGCAAGGGAAGGAGTAGCCGAAGTCTTTCTTATCGGGCATCAGCTTGGAACCGCGAGCATCCAACGCACCCTTGACCAGGATCAGGGTGGTGGTGTGCAGGCCGAGGGCGATCGCATGGTGCACCAGGAAGTCACCAGGGCCGATCGTCAGGAACAGCGAGTTGCTGGCGTTATTGACCGCATCCAGCCAGCCCGGTAGCCAAACATTCCCGTAGTTGGGCCAAGCCGTGCTAGCAATGCTATCCGGGTTAGAGAGCAACACATTGAAGCCATAAAGCATCTTGCCGTTACAAGCCTGTGCCCATTGCGCAAACACTGGCTCGATCAGGATTTGCTTTTCGGGGGTGCCAAAGGCAACCACCACATCGTTGTGAACATACAGCCCCAGGGTATGGAAGCCGAGGAACAGGGAAGCCCAACTCAAGTGGGAGATCAGGGCTTCCTTATGCTCCAGCATCCGCGCCAACACGTTATTCTTATTGGCTTCAGGATCGTAGTCACGAACCAGGAAGATCGCACCGTGGGCAAAGGCCCCCACCATCAAGAAGCCAGCAATGTACTGGTGATGGGTATAGAGCGCTGCCTGGGTGGTGAAATCCTGTGCCAGGAAGGCATAGGGCGGCATGGAGTACATGTGCTGGGCCACCAGGGAGGTGATCACACCCAAGCAGGCCAAGTGCCAACCCAATTGGAAGTGCAGAGAGTTGTTGTAGGTATCGTAGATCCCCTTGTGGCCGTCACCAATCATGCCGCCGAAAGGCGTGCCCTTGGGCGGATTGTGGGCCTCTTGGATTTCCTTGATGCTGTGACCGATCCCAAAATTGGTCCGGTACATGTGGCCCGCAATGATGAAGATCACTGCGATCGCCAAGTGGTGGTGAGCAATATCCGTCAGCCAGAGCGCCTGGGTTTGCGGATGGAAGCCACCCAAGAAGGTCAGAATTGCGGTACCCGCGCCTTGCGACGAACCAAACACATGGTTGGCCGTATCCGGGTTTTGCGCATATACCCCCCAGTTACCGGTGAAGAAGGGCACGAGACCCGCCGGGTGGGGTGCAACGGACAGGAAGTTATCCCAACCCACGTGCTGACCCCGCGCTTCGGGGATGGCCACGTGAACCAGGTGACCGGTCCAAGCCAAGGAGCTAACCCCGAACAAACCTGCCAGGTGGTGGTTGAGGCGGGATTCAGCATTCTTGAACCAGGACAAGCTAGGACGGAACTTGGGTTGCAGGTGCAGCCAGCCCGCAAATAGGAAGATCGCCGACAGGATCAGGAGGAAAATTGCCCCAGAGTACAGATCGCCGTTGCTACGCATCCCGATCGTGTACCACCACTGATAAACCCCAGAGTAGGAGATATCAACTGGGTAAGAAGCCCCTCCCTGCGTAAAGGCGTCAACCGCTCCTTGACCAAATTGCGGGTCCCAAATTGCGTGGGCAATCGGGCGAACATTGAGCGGATCTTTGATCCACTGCTCAAAGTTACCTTGCCAGGCGACATGGAAGAGACTCCCAGAGGTCCACAGGAAGATGATTGCCAAGTGACCGAAGTGGGAAGCAAAAATCTTTTGATAGAGATTTTCTTCGGTCATGCCGTCATGACTTTCAAAGTCATGGGCCGTGGCAATGCCATACCATATCCGACGTGTCGTCGGGTCCTGAGCAAGGTCTTGGCTAAATTTTGGAAATTTGGTTGCCATAAACCTTCGTGAATGATGAACAACGAGTTCGAGATTGACAGCGGTGGACTAGCAGCTAAGTGACCCTCACTTTAGGTTTGGCCCAGATCTCTGGGAAACACCCGTGGGCAATGGCCACCTAACCACTAGGTAGTCCACCTTAGCCAACCGAGATAATTCGCGCTAGGAAGAACGCCCAGGTGGTCACAATTCCCCCTAACAAGTAGTGGGCAACCCCAACCGCACGACCTTGGATGATGCTCAAGGCACGGGGCTGGATCGCGGGTGCCACTTTCAGCTTATTGTGTGCCCAAACAATCGACTCGATCAACTCTTGCCAGTAGCCACGGCCACTGAAGAGGAACATCAAGCTAAACGCCCAGACAAAGTGACCGGCCAGGAACATCAGACCGTAAGCTGACAGCGCGGAGCCGTAGGAGGTGATCACCTGCGAAGCTTGCGCCCACAGGAAATCGCGTAACCAACCATTGATGGTAATGGCGCTTTGGGCAAAGTTACCCGACGTGATGTGGGAAACGGTGCCATCTGGAGAAACAGTACCCCACACATCCGACTGCATCTTCCAACTGAAGTGGAAAATCACGATCGACAGGGAGTTGTACATCCAGAACAAACCGAGGAACACGTGATCCCAACCCGACACTTGGCAGGTGCCGCCACGGCCGGGGCCGTCGCAGGGGAACCGGAAGCCGAGGTTAGCCTTATCGGGGATCAAACGCGAGCTACGGGCGAAGAGCACGCCCTTGAGCAGAATCAGCACCGTCACGTGAATCGTGAAGGCATGGATGTGGTGAACCAGGAAGTCTGCCGTACCGAGGGTAATCGGCATCATCGCGACCTTGCCACCGACAGCGACGAGGCCGCCGCCAAAGGCATGGCTGACAATTTCACCCGCATTGGGAGCCGTGTTGCCGGGAGCCAAGGCGTGGAGGCTTTGAACCCATTGGGCAAAGATCGGCTGCAATTGAATGCCGGTATCCGAGAACATATCCTGGGGACGACCAAAGGCCCGCATGGTGTCGTTGTGGACGTACAGGCCGAAGCTGTGGAAGCCCAGGAAAATACACACCCAGTTCAGGTGGGAGATAATCGCATCGCGGTGACGGATCACGCGATCGAGCAGGTTATCCACATGTTGCGAAGGCACATAGTCACGCACCATGAAGATGGCCGCGTGGGCAGCGGCACCAACGATCAGGAAGCCGCCAATCCACACGTGGTGGGTGAATAGCGATAACTGGGTTGGATAGTCCGTCGCAATGTAGGGATAGGGGGGCATCGAGTACATGTGGTGGGCGACCAGGATGGACAGCGAACCCATCCAAGCCAGGTTCCACGACAGTTGGCAATGCCAGGAGGTGGTGAAGATCTCGTACATCCCCTTGTGGCCTTCGCCCGTGAAGGGACCCTTGTGGGCTTCGAGAACTTCCTTGAAGCTGTGACCAATGCCCCAGTTGGTGCGGTAGTAGTGACCCGCCACAATGAAGAGTACGGCCAGAGCCAAATGATGGTGCGCCGTATCCGACAGCCATAGCCCCCCCGTGACCGGGTTGAGGCCACCCTTGAAGGTGAGGAAGTCGGCGTATTCAGCCCAGTTCAGCGTAAAGAAGGGGGTTAAGCCCTTCGCAAAGCTGGGATAGAGGTCGGCCATGAGGCTCGGGTTCAAAATCCACTCGTGCGGTAAAGGAATATCCGCAACGGTTTTGATCACCTTGCCGCCAATGGTCAGCGGGCTACCGGCATCAATGGCATCCAAGCAAGCGTTGATGGGCAGAGATACGTGGATCTGCTGACCAGCGTAGCCCAGGCAGCCGAGGCCCAGTAAACCCGCCAGGTGGTGGTTCATCATGGACTCGACGTTTTGGAACCACTCCAGCTTCGGCGCAGCCTTGTGGTAGTGGAACCAGCCTGCAAAGAGCATCAGACCGGCCATCACCAGGGCACCGATCGCGGTGCAGTACAACTCATAGGAGTTGGTGATCCCGTTGGCCCGCCACATTTGGAACAGACCGGAGGTGATTTGAATGCCGTGGAAGCCACCCCCAACGTCGCCGTTGAGGATCTCTTGACCGACGATCGGCCAAACCACTTGAGCGCTGGGCTTGATCCCGGTCGGGTTCGTTAGCCAAGCTTCGTAATTAGAAAAACGAGCGCCGTGAAAATATGCGCCGCTAAGCCAGATGAAGACAACAGCTAGGTGACCAAAGTGCGCACTGAAGATTTTGCGAGATATATCTTCGAGGTCGCTGGTATGACTATCAAAATCGTGAGCGTTGGCATGAAGGTTCCAAATCCAGGTGGTGGTTTTGGGTCCCTTCGCAAGGGTGCGATCGAAGTGACCGGGCTTACCCCACGTCTCGAAGGACGTTGGGACCGGGTCCTTGTCAACCACAACCCTTACTTTTGCCTCGCGCTCCGGCGGACTAATTGCCATGGAGATTCTCCTCTCGCTAGACAAGGAACGAGGCTGCTACTGTCCCAAAATAAACAGTTTTGAGTACTGTACCTTTTTCCCGGCCATTTCTGAGAACTTGCGATCCAAATTTTGGATTCGTTTGCCCAAAGACTCAGCCGCCACACGAACGGACTGAGCATCGGCATCAGCATTACAGATGGAGCAGGGTATGCATCTCCGCGTTCAGCAGGGGCCGAGCCAGGAGAACACACAAGGACTCATGGGACAGAGTTCTTTAGAGCGTATTATAAAGGTCGGTTAAAATCCCACAGGAAACCCGTTAACAAAAATCAAAACTTGATCATCGAACATCGGTAAAAAACCATAAATCTGAAAGAAATTTCCAAATATTTACACTTCCTGTTATTTTTTTACAAAAGTTAAGATTGACGGTCCTCTATTGTATGCATAGGGGCGAGTTCGGATGGATAGGCTAGGGCGATCGTCTCTTGCCCCTAGGGAAGTCTGGCGCTCTGTCAAGCTTAATTTAGTCAATTGGAGGATTGACCACTCATCCGTCCATCCGGGGGGTGACAGGCAAGATCACTTGTTTTGAGGAAGCGGGCGAGACGCCTACTCCACCATGCACTAATGATGTACTCAGGCTCCGGCTGGCCTTAATACTAAATAACCATCCCCTCCAATGTGGAAGAGATGGCCAGGATCACGCGAGCGCTAGGTTAAGCGGCAGGCGGGATGCTGCGTCGAGGTCTAGACGGGGTGTTTGAAGAGCGTATCCAGGTAGACACGGGCGGCTCGCCGATCGCAATCGCCATTTTGTAACAAAAAGAGGGAGAGGGCGGCAGCAAACACCCGATCCTGGTCCCAATCGGGGTGGGCCTCCAGGTAAGTCTTCAGCGAATCGTGAAGGGATTCGGGGATCTCTGCCAGAATGCTGACCATTGCGTTCATGGAAACCTCGCTTCCGGGGATGAGTGAAGGATAGGGGCGTCACGGCTGTGATGTTCGGGTGAATGTCAGACAGCCCAAACACCCCCCAAGCCAGTGTGACAGGGGGTTAGACCGATCCTCGACGGGCATGACGGGGCACCCCTGATCGATGTCGGTCGCATCATTTTGCGCTATGGGGGGGTAGGGTTGTCAACGCTGCGAAATGTTGCGATCACCTGACTCGAAAAATGGCCGGAACGAGATTACTAGGGTTTGCGGCGTTTTAACGTTACATTCCTTTACAAAAAAGGCTGGGAATCAGAGGAACGCAGGGCAGGAAGCAATATCCCCAGAAGATTCGGCAAAGGCTATTAACAGCGTGAGAGCCTGTGGAAAACTTTTCGAAACCTGTGGAAAACTTTGGCCTTGCCTGGGGAAAACCTGTGGAAAGCTTGGGGAAAAGTTTGGCTCAGAATAAGAATTGCAAAATTTTGGGGTCAATCTTGTGGCGACGGGATGGGGCCACACCTAGCTTTGCCCGTGACGACGGCCCAATTCGTAGACAGCGCCGCTGATACAGGCGATCAGGCCCATGCTAATCGCCCAACTGGTGCCTAACCCCACTTCGACACCGTAGTTACACAAGCCCCCGATCGCCAGGAAGGGCACAATGCTAAGCAGGGAGGCATTAAAAGCGTTTTGGGCTTCGCGGCCCCGGCGAGTGCGCTCAAATTCTTCAGCGGAGAGGTAGAGGGAGCGTTCGGCAAAGTTCATCCAGCGCTGGAGTTGTTCGGTTACCCAGTCGCTTACGGGGGAGAAGCCCCAGTAAAGGGCCAGGGACCACAGACTGGCACCAGCGATGGTGGTGGCGCTGAGGTGAATGGGGAAGGGAAAGGGAATGAACTCCATAGGGTTTAGGGGGGCTGGGACAAGGTGACAGGTGGGTATCTTAACCACCAAGACACAAAGGACACAAAGATTACACTAAAGTTCTTCGTGTCCCTTGGTGCCCTTCGCGGCTTAGTGGTTTAAGACCGATCGGTGTTTAAATCTGGAAAGCCAGTTGCTCTTTCTCCGGCACATCGGCGTACTCGGAGACAATGCGCCGGAATTCTTCACCGTCGATCGTTTCTTTCTCGATCAGCAAATCAACCAGGCGATCCATGACTTCGCGGTTGTCGCGGATCATTTGGCGGGTTTGGTCGTAGCAATGTTCCACGATCGATCGCACTTGGGCATCAATGCGGGCCGCAATTTCTTCAGAATACTCCGATCGCGTCATCCAGTCCCGCCCCAAAAACACCTCACCCGATTGGCTTTCCAGCGACAGAGGACCCAGATCCGACATCCCAAAGCGGGTCACCATCTGGCGGGCCATATTCGTCACCTGCTGGAGGTCATTCCCGGCCCCGGTGGTCACTTCCGCATCCCCAAAGATGATTTCTTCAGCCGCCCGTCCGCCCAAGGCACCACAGATGCGGGCCAGCAGTTGGGCACGGGAGACCAGCATTTGATCCTCTCCCGGCATAAACCAAGTCAGGCCCCGCGCTTGGCCCCTGGGGATCAGGGTGACTTTTTGTACGGGATCATGATCCTTGAGCAGGGTCCCCACGATCGCATGACCGACTTCGTGGTAAGCAATCAATCGCTTGCTCTTGCTGTCAATTAACGGGGTGCCTTCCATGCCCGCGACCACGCGATCGACGGCATCATCGATTTCGTGCATGGTGATCGCATCCTTGCGGCGGCGGGCGGTCAGGATCGCCGCTTCATTCAGCAGGTTAGCCAGATCCGCGCCCGTAAAGCCGGGACTGCGACGGGCGATCGCCTCCAGGGAGACTTCGTTGGCCAGCTTCTTGTTGCGGGCGTGGACCTTGAGGATTTCCAGACGACCCTTGATGTCGGGAGTGTCCACCGTCACCTGGCGATCGAAGCGCCCCGGACGCAGGAGCGCCGAATCCAAAACATCGGGTCGGTTGGTCGCGGCAATGATAATGATCCCGGTATTGCCCTCAAAGCCATCCATTTCGGTCAACAATTGGTTCAGGGTTTGTTCCCGCTCATCATTACCGCCGCCGATCCCAGCGCCCCGCTGGCGACCCACCGCGTCGATTTCATCAATAAAGATGATGCAGGGGGCATTTTCCTTCGCCTTTTTGAACAGGTCCCGCACCCGCGAGGCCCCCACACCGACGAACATTTCCACAAACTCAGAGCCAGAAATACTGAAGAACGGCACCCCGGCTTCCCCGGCGATCGCCTTCGCCAGCAGGGTTTTCCCCGTCCCCGGTGGTCCCACTAGCAGCACGCCCTTGGGAATGCGGGCACCCACGGCGGTAAAGCGTTCTGGCTTCTTCAGGAACGTCACGACCTCCTGGAGTTCTTCCTTAGCTTCCTCAACCCCGGCCACATCATCGAACAGGACCCCGGTTTTGGCCTCCATCTGGAAGCGGGCGCGGGATTTACCAAAATTCATCGCCTGTCCAGGGCCGCCGGGAACGTTACCGGAACGCCGGAACAGAAAGAATAACCCGGCAATCAATAGGATGGGAAAAACCAGATTACCCAGCAAACCCCAGATCGCGCCATCATTACGCGGCGGATGAGTATCAATACGGACATCGGACTCGCGCAGTTTTGAGATCAACTCCGGGGCATTGAGGGGCAGATCGACCCGTAGCCGTTGGATGCGATCCTCAATATCTGGATCTGTGGCTTCCACGATCGCCGTGCGGCCCCCTTCGTAGAGGTCAACACTTAGGACTCGACCCGCCGCCAGATAGTCAAGGAAACGCCCATAGGTCATCCGCGTACTAGCCGTATTACGGCTCATCATGCTGTTCGCGGAGGCAAACGTCCCCTGCCAGAGGAAGAACCCCACAATCAAGGCGGGCAGTGCCCATAAAATGGCAAGTCTCCAGGAAAATTTCATATTGCTTACTAACCTCTACACAATAGTGCCGCCGGACCCAGGTCCTTGGAGTCATGGCCCCTTGAAGTCATGCTCCCCTAGTGTCTGCACCCGATCCACGGCTCAGCGCTGCGAAAACAGATCGGAAAATTTCAGTTTAGGCAAGACACTTTGACAATTTCTTAACTAAATTTAACTTGATTCTCAGATTTGGAGCAAGTCATGGGGATAAGCCAGTAGACACAGCTATCCCGCGATCGCGCCCAGAACCTATAGTTGACTTAGGCGGCGGGCGTAGGCGAGATGGGCATATCCCGGCACAGAACCCCAAAGGCACGAAGGTCCCAAGTTCGCTTTTCCCCTTCCCCCTTCCCCCTTTAACCTTACCCTTCACCCTTACCCCTGGACAGACGCGGTGAACCTGCAAGACCCCCAGTACTTTTTTAATCGTGAGCTAAGTTGGCTGGAGTTTAACCACCGGGTGCTCCAGGAAGCGTTGAGTCCCCGGACCCCTCTGGTGGAGCGACTGAAGTTTTTGGCAATTTTCAGCAATAACCTGGATGAGTTTTTCATGGTACGGGTGGCCGCCCTGAAACAACAGGTGGAGGCTCAGGTCCAAAAGCGATCGCCCGATGGCCGCACCGCTGAAGAACAGTTGGCCGCGATCGCCGAGCGGTTACGGCCCCTGTTGCACAAACAGCACCAGTACTTTGAGCAAACCCTACGCCCCAAACTCAGCCAACATGGTGTGTACCTGCTGGACTATGGGGATCTGAGTGAGGCCCAACGGGAATACCTCCAGCACTACTTCGAGGAGCAAATTTTTCCGGTTCTGACACCGCTGGCCCTCGATCCGGGGCATCCCTTTCCCTATATCTCCAACCTCAGCCTGAATTTGGCGGTCCTGGTCAGGGATTTGACCAGCGGCGAGGAACACTTTGCCCGTGTTAAGGTACCCGATGTCTTACCTCGTTTTCTCAGTTTGCCGGAACCCCTGCGGGTACAGCGCAAAAAGCAGGTGGCGGTGTGGACGGGGGTGCCCCTAGAGCAGGTAATTGCCCATAACCTGGAGTTCTTGTTTCCTGGTATGGCGATCCAGGAATATTACCCCTTCCGGATTACCCGCAATGCGGATTTGGAAATCCAGGAGGATGAGGCGGCGGATTTGTTACAGGCGATCGAGCAGGAACTGCGCAAGCGACGCCTGGGGGGATCGATCGTGCGGTTAGAGGTCCAGGCTTCCATGCCGACAACGGTACGGGATACGCTCATGCGGGAGATGGGACTACAGGCCAGTGATGTCTATGAGGCCCACGGATTGCTCAACCTGGGGGATTTGATGTCCCTGATGGGGTTGCCGCTCCCGGAATTGAAGGACCCGCCCTGGTCGTCGGTGATCCCGCCTAGCCTGCGTCCAGCTAACGAGCCGAGTCTAAACATCGGGGTGATGGAGAGTGAGGAGGGAGAGGATATTTTCAGCATTATCCGGCGAGGGGATATCCTGGTTCACCATCCCTACCATTCCTTTACGGGGACCGTGCAGCGTTTCCTCACCCAGGCAGCCTATGATTCGGGGGTTCTAGCCATCAAGATGACTCTCTATCGCACCTCCGGGGACTCCCCGATCGTCCAAGCCCTGATTGCAGCAGCCGAAAATGGCAAACAGGTGGCGGTGCTGGTGGAACTCAAGGCCCGTTTTGATGAGGAGAATAATATCCAGTGGGCACGGAAGCTGGAACAATCGGGTGTCCATGTGGTATATGGACTGGTGGGCCTGAAAACCCACACGAAGATTGCGATGGTGGTGCGGCGCGAGGGGAGCAAGATCCGTCGCTATGTCCATATTGGGACCGGTAATTACAACTCGAAAACGGCACGACTGTATACCGATTTGGGCATCCTCAGTTGTCGAGAGGAATTGGGGGCCGATCTTACCGATCTGTTTAATTACCTGACGGGCTATTCGCGGCAGCAATCCTATCGACAATTGTTGGTAGCGCCCGTCAATTTGCGCGATCGCATGATTGCCCTGATCGATCGCGAACGTGAACACGCCCAAGCGGGTTACCCTACCCGGATTGTGGCCAAGATGAATGCTTTAGTGGACCCTCAGATTATTGCAGCGTTGTACAGGGCCTCCCAAGCGGGGGTGAAAATCGACCTGATTGTGCGGGGGATTTGCTGCCTGCGGCCAGGGGTTGAGGGGGTGAGTGAGCATATTCGCGTGATTAGTATTGTGGGGCGCTTCCTGGAGCATTCTCGGATTTTCTACTTCCATAATCGTGGTCAAGAAGCGGTTTATATTGGCAGTGCGGACTGGATGCCGCGCAACCTGAATCGGCGGGTGGAAGCCGTCACTCCGATCGCTGATCCGGCCCTCTCAAAGGATCTCCAGGAAATTTTAGGGATTATGCTGGCTGATAACTGTCAAGCTTGGGAACTTCAGCCGGATGGGAGTTATTTTCGCCGCCAGCCCCAACCGGGTTGTGCCGAACAGTCCGCCCAGGTGATTTTAATGGCATTGGCCCGGCGATCGGTGACGGGATAACGTTCCCTGTGCCATAGTCTGAGAATGTCACGGCTGGTCGCGATCGGCCACTCCCTACCCCTTGCCCTCCAGTCGAACCAATGAAAACCCTAACCATTGTTAAGTCTTCCTGGTTGAAGAAATCAACACGCCCCGCTTTGGTCCTCTCTAAACAAGAAAAGCTTGCCGTTACCATCGGCAGTGAATTCAAGATTAAATATGCTTTTCGTGTCGGCACTCACTGCTGGGTTGAACTCCTCACTCCTCTGCCCCCCATTGGGAAATTCGGTTATTTCTTCTTGGCCCATGTTAGGGTTAATCTCGATGAACTTCGGGGTGTCTGGCTAACCACCACCGATAGTCAAGTTCTGTTAGAGGCAGGGCAACTGCGGCCAGCCTTAGAAAGACTAAAATCTCTGAATTTTAATACCCTCTATCCAGCAGTTTGGACCGGTGGTTATACCCTCTATCCCAGTCGTTTAGCGACAGCCATGTTTGGACAAACACTCCATCCTCGAATGCAGGCGAGGGGGGGAGATATGCTGGCTGAGATTGTGACCCTAGGGCATGAAATGGGCTTTCGGGTACTCCCCTGGTTTGAGTATGGTCTCATGACCACCCCACCCCCAGGCCCATTGGCCGTCCAAAAATCTCAATGGCTAACCCAGGATTTTCGGGGCGAATTAATCCGCCTCAAGCCCAGCGGCAAAGGTGGAACCGTTCCGGACGATTGTGTTTGGCTAAATCCCTGTCGGCCAGAGGTGAAGGCATTTTTAGTCGCACTGATTGCCGAGGTTGTTCGGCACTATCCCGTGGATGGCATTCAACTGGATGATCACTTTGGGATGCCCAAGGAAATGGGCTATGACCCTTTTACCAGGGATCTCTTTTTGAAGGAAACGCAGCGTCGCCATTTACCGAAGCATCGTCGCGAATCACATTGGCAAAAATGGTCAGATTGGCGGATCAAACACGTGACAACTCTGATGCGGCAGATCTTTAAGGCCGTCAAACTTATCAACCCTGACTGTCGTATTTCACTTTCCCCTAATCCGCATGGCTTTTCAACCCACGAATACCCGGCGAACTGGGGAGCATGGGAACAGGAAGGACTGATTGAAGAATTGGCAATCCAACTGTATCGACCAACCCTAGCCGCGCTGAACAGTGAATTAAGAGAAAAAACTCTCCTCCGGGCACGCGATCGCATTCCCACCGCGATCGGGTTATTCACGGGCTATCGCAGTTCACCGTGGGCCGCCTCGGTCATTCGGGAGCAAACCCAATTCGTCAGAAGCAAGCATTTTTCCGGGGTTGCCTATTTCTTTTATGAAACACTGGTGAATCAGCGCATTGATCCGGGCCTAGGAAACCCGATCGCCCGCAGTCGCGCCGATCTCGATTTTTTAGCTTAAAGTTTCTGGTTTAAGCAGGCGCTTATGGACCATTGAACCATTACCTGGATACATCCATGCTCATGACGTAGAACTGGCTCTGCCGATTTACCTCAGCAACAGACAGGCGCAAGTCAACTCGGAAACCTAGCTAGGGCGCAGCTTATGGGCGACGGCTTGGGGATCGGGCAGGTGAATCTGGGCGTATTCCTGGCAGACGAATTCAAAAAACTCCCGCACCTTGGCGTTGAAGGGCGCTTTGCGGAACCGTTGACTGCGATCGTAGGCCGCCCGTTGCATGGTTTGTAGGCGATCGGGATCGGAAACCAATTCTAGGGTTTGGGCCTGCATTTCCGCGATCGAATTAAACCGCATCCCCGATATCCCCTGCTCCACAATTTCCTGCTGCCCACCGCCATCCGTCACGATCGGCACACAGAAGCTTTGCATCGCCTCCACCGTCGCCATGCCAAAGTGTTCATAGAGTTGGGGGTTGATCTCCCCTAGGCCGCAGGCGTGCCAGAAAATGCTGGCTTTGGCGTAGATGTCTTGGAGTTCGGGACGGGGGACGTTGGTCTTTACCACGATCGGCGCGTCTCCCTGCCTGATCAGCGCCTTCACCTTTTCTAAATAGGGATTTCCCGGTGTACTGCCCCCCACGACCCAGAACTGCCAACCGGCTAACTCACTGGGATGCGCTCGGACTAAATCTTGGAACGCCTGGATCATCTCCAGTTGCTTCTTATTGCCGCCCGGTTCCAGACGACCCACCGAGAGAATAATTTTTTCTTTCTTTGGGGGATTCTCTGGGGTAGCCGTGCCCATTTCCACCGGCGGATAGAGCAGGAAGGTGGGTTCCAGTTCCCAGCGTTTACGCAGCCATTTGCTGGTGAATTCGCTGTTGGTCAGGATGAAGGTGTAGTCATCCACGGCGAAGTAGGGACCGCGCTGGGTGTCGGGGAAGTGGCAGAAGAAGACCGATAGGGGCGAGAGGGGTTTCACTTTCTCCAGCATGTTGGCGTTGCCGAAAAGGTCATAGTTCCGGCTTTCTGCCGCAATTGCATCAAAGGGGTTCTCCGGCAAATCGTTGGCCAGTCCAGAATCGATATGGTGTGCCCCCCGCTGCTCATAGAACGGTAACGGGACCACTTTCACCTGACAGCGGGACAGGTCGAGGCCATACCACTCCTCTAGCTGGGCGATCGTCACGGTCTTATTGGCAATGAACGTAATGTCGAAGAGGTCCTGGATGGCAGCGGCGGCAGTAGCGACATAGTTTTGTCCCCCGCCAATGAAGTGCAGGCCGTGGTCATAGATGCCCAATCGCGGTTTGCGGTAACCCAGCAGGACCTCTAGGCGTTGCAAGAGGTGATCGGTCGTATCGACCCCGTAGAGGATAATCAGCAATTCCTGAAGCTTGGGAAGCACCTGGGTGAGGGTCTCCGGGTCCTGATGCTCGAACAACTTTTTCAGCATGGCGGGCACCGTTTCGTGTAGGAGGTCGTACTGATGCTCCGTGAAAAAAACTGAGGTGGCGATCGCCTGGGCGAGGGCCTGGGGTTCGTGCTTGGCAAGGTAGAGAAATCGATTGCGGTTACAGAAATATTCCGCCAGGGTATTGCCCTGACTGGACCCCCGGAATTGGTGATACGCGATCGCCGTGGGTAGGTAATACAAGCCCCAACCCTGATCGCGGCAACGACGGGCGTAGTCAATATCCTCCATATACATGACGAAATCTTCGTCGATCGGTCCCACCTGCGCTAGACAGGTTCGCCGAAAGAGGATCGCCGCCCAACAGAGTGCCGTCACCTCGCCGGGCGTATCGTACTGGCCCTGATCAACCTCCCCAAAGCCGCGATCGGCCCAGTAGAAATTGTCTTTTTCCTCAACCCCAACGCTATTAATGCGGCCATCGGGAAACAACAATTTGCCGCTGATCGCCCCCACCGTCGGCTGTTGCTCCAGGCCCGCGACTAGGAGGCGTAACCAGGCACGATCGACCGTGGCATCGTTGTTGAGAAAACCAATATAGTCCCCGTGCGCCGCCTGAATCCCTAGATTGAGCGCCTTGGTAAAGCTATTGATGGGATTCTGGATCACCTGTACCTGGGGAAACGCCGCAGCCAACAAGGCCAGGGAATCGTCCTGGGAGCCGTTATCGACTAGAATCAACTCTAGTAAATCGGCAGGGTAGTCGAGGGCGTGCAGAGAGGCAAAGAGGTCCTTGAGGTAATGGACGCCATTGTAGTTGACCACAATCAAGGAGCAGGTAGGTAGGTTCATTGGGGATTCGGGGCGATCGATTCGGCAAAATTTAGACGCTACTGCACTACTATACGCGCGAGTATTACACAACGGCTGCACAACGATCGGGCAACGGCAAAGCTCAACAGCAGTAGGTGAGCTGTAACTTGCGACTGACCCCCCGGCGATCGTCCATTGCCGTCAGGCGCTAGCCTGCTCTAGACTTAAGTAGACACAAGTGACCTGTTCGTATTATGGGCTATCGCGACATTATTACTATTGAGCCAGACAAGCGTGGTGGCAAACCCTGCATTCGTCGGATGCGAATCACGGTCTACGATGTTCTAGGTTGGTTAGCGGCTGGTATGTCTACCGCTGAGATTATTGACGACTTTCCAGAATTGACAGAAGCCGATATAAGGGCCTGTTTGGAATTTGCGGCTGATCGGGAGCATCGTTTAGTGGTGTCAGCGGGTGCTTCTTGAAACTCTTATTCGATCAAAATCTGAGTCGGAAGTTAGTCAATCGTTTGGCAGATATTTTCCCTGAATCTAGCCATGTTCAATTTCATGGTTTAGCAGAGAAAACAGACACCGAGATCTGGGAATTTGCTAAAGCAAATGGCTTCTGTATCGTGACTCAAGATGCAGACTTTGCTGAAAGAAGTCGGCTGTACGGTTCTCCTCCTAAAATTATTTGGTTGCGATGTGGTAACCTACTAACAAACGAGGTTGAGGCTCTAATGCGTTCTGCTGTGGAAGCCATTCAATCGTTTTTGGAAAACTCTAGATTATGCTGCCTTGAGCTTCATTCTAGAGACTGATTCAGAGGGGGAGGATCGCGGCAGTACTAGATCCAAAGCCCCAATTAGGCTAGACTCTCCTATCTAGGGATCGGTGAAAACTGAGGAATTATCGTGACGGCAGCCGCAACCGCATTACCACGGGTAAGTATTTGTATTCCAACCTATAACGGTGAGGCGTTTTTAGCCCAAGCACTAGAGAGTGCGCTGGCCCAAACCTATCCCAACCTGGAAATTCTTCTGTCGGATGATGATTCCACCGATCGCACCCTCGCGATCGCGCAGGCATTCCAAGCCCGTTCCCCAGTGGATTTTCTGATTCTGCCCCATGCCCGGTTGGGATTGGTCGAGAATTGGAATTTTTGTATTGAAAAAGCCAGTGGCAAATATATTAAATTTCTCTTTCAGGATGACACCTTAGAGCCGACCTGCGTTGAAGAGATGGTTGCCTTGGCGGAGCAAGAGGCGGCGATCGGTTTGGTGTTTGCCAAGCGCCATGTGTTGCTGGCGGAATCGGCCCAGGATGATCCCCATTGTTTGATTGTGTATAACGGCTGTCAGAATGTCCATGCGGCCTGGTCAACCTTAGAGCGGGTGCAAAGGGGTGAGACCTTACTCGGTGATCCAAATTTACTAGAAGAGCCGATCAATAAAATTGGCGAACCGACAGCGGTGTTAATTCGCAAAGAAGTCTTTACGGAAGTAGGACCTTTTGATCCTGAACTAAAGCATTTAATTGATGTAGATATGTGGCTGCGCATCATGAGCCGCTATCACATTGGGTTTATCGATCGCACCTTGGCCACGTTCCGACTCCATCCGCAACAACAGACCAATCGTAACTTTGAAGCCGGAGCGACGGTTGTCGAGGGCTATCGCCTCTGTGCCAAGATTATTTATCATCCAGATTATCGCTTTGCCAATGCTGCGTTCAAGCAACGGGTGAGTGAGATCTTTGACGATCGCGTCGCCACGCCGTTAGCAGAACTGGCCAAGGGTAAAGCCTATGCCCGCCATCTGGAAACAGTGATTCAGAAGACCCAATCTGAATTGGAAGCAACCCAAACTGAACTAACCCAAACACGCAACTATTTTGAGGGCTATACCCAACATTTAACTAAGCGCTGGCAAACGACCCAGGCCACCCTCGATCGAACCCAGGCTACCTGCGATCGTGCCCAAGCCGAAGCCCGTCGCGCCCAAGATTTATTAACCCAGAATCGCACCCTGTTAGCGGCAATGCTAACCAGTAAGTTTTGGCGACTTCGCCAGACCTGGTTCAAGCTTAAATTACAGCTAGGACGTGCGATCGAAGCCACCGATTTCTCCAGTTTCCTGGGCTTAGCCGTTCCCCCGCCCCAATTGAAACCTCCGGCTAACCAATCGCTCGATGCCCTCAAGCAGGAACTGACCCAGGCGTGTCAGCGGGATTTGCAAACCTTCCTGGATACCCTCTCGATTTTAGCATTTCCCCGTGTTGACCAGCCGGAAGTTAGTGTGATTCTGGTCCTCTACAACCGAGCCGAATTGACCTTAGCGTGTTTGCGATCGCTGCTGGGAAATAACTTTAAGTCCCTAGAAATTATCCTGGTTGACAATGCCTCGACTGATGCAACCCCCCAATTACTCCAGCAAATTCAAGGGGTAACCGTCATTCGCAATCGGCAAAATTTACATTATCTACGAGCCTGTAATCAGGCGGGGAAAGTGGCCAAAGGTCGTTATATCTTATTCCTGAATAACGATGCCCGTTTATTCCCCGATAGCCTGACCCATGCCTGGAACCTGATGCAAAAAGAGGCCGCGATCGGCGCAGTTGGGGGCAAAATTATTCTGCCTGATGGCACGCTCCAGGAAGCTGGGAGTATCATCTGGCGAGATGGGTCCTGTTTAGGGTATGGGCGTGGCGATAATCCCCATGCACCGCCCTATCAATTCCGGCGACCTGTAGACTATTGTTCTGCGGCCTTTTTGCTGACGCGGCGGGATTTATTGATGCAGGCGGGTGGGTTTGATTCAGCCTATGCCCCAGCTTATTACGAGGAAACGGATTACTGTGTGCGACTGTGGGAACAGGGAAAATCGGTTATCTATGATCCCCAGGTGGTGATTCAGCATTATGAATTTGCCAGTTCTGATTCCCAGAAACGTGCGATCGCGCTTCAGGCGGAACATCAGGCCATTTTTGCGCAAAAACACGCGACCTGGTTAGCCCAACAATACGAACCTCGGCCAGAAAATATTGTGCTGGCTCGAATTGCGCGTACCCAGCAGCGGCGGATTTTGTTTATTGACGATCGTGTTCCCCATCGCTACCTGGGGTCTGGCTTTACCCGCGCCAATCGTATTCTTCGATTAATGGTGAAATTGGGCTATTTTGTCACGGTTTTTCCGATGAATTTTGCCGTAGAAGATTGGCAAACCCTGTATAGCGATTTACCCCCAGAAGTGGAAGTGATCGACGGTTCTGGAACCGCCCGATTACAGACTCTCTTGCAGGAGCGACCAGGGTTTTATCACCTGATCTTTGTCAGCCGTCCCCACAATATGCAAGGCATCAAAGCAGTCTTGACGCAAGCTAATCATCCTCGTGATGAAATCCCCATTATTTACGATGCGGAAGCCCTCTATTGTCTACGCGATGTTGCCCAGCAAAAACTAACGGGGACTGAACCAACGCCCGACGCGATCGCCCAACACATTGCAGCGGAAGTCGCCATTACCCAGGGGAGTCAATGCGTGATTGCGGTTTCCGAAGCCGAACGTCAGCACTTTATGACCTATGGTTGTTCTTCGGTGTATGTTTTAGGTCATGCTCTTGAGGTGCAGCCAACGCCAAATGCGTTTAGCGATCGCGCTCAACTCCTGTTTGTCGGTGCGATTCACGATGCCCATTCCCCCAATGCGGATTCCGTCGTTTGGCTGAGTCAGAAAATTTTCCCCTTAATGCAAAAAACACTGGGTCCAGGGGCAGAACTGGTGATTGCGGGAACCAACGCGATCGAAGCAATTAACTACGAAATTTGGCGGGATGGCAATCCGGCGATCAAGGTATTAGGGACTGTTCCCGACCTGACTCCCCTCTATAATCAGGCGCGTCTGTTTGTCGCCCCGACCCGGTATGGAGCCGGGATTCCCCATAAGGTCCATGAGGCGGCAGCTAGGGGGGTTCCGGTTGTGGCCACTTCCCTGATTGCCCAACAATTAGGCTGGGAGTCGGAAGTTGATTTACTCGTCGCGGATGACACCGAAGGGTTTGCCGCAGCCTGTGTGCGTCTCTACCAGGATCAAGATCTCTGGGAGCGCCTCCAACAGAATGCCCTCAAGCGTGTGCAGGTGGAATGTGATCCCCACCAATTTGAGGCAACATTGCAACGGATTTTGGCCGACAGTCAGGCCAGGGAATGATCCCAATCTTTCACAGACTAACCTATGTGTATAGTTTAACTTGAGCGTGGCTGGGCGAGAGTATCGAGAAAGGCTTTGAACTGCTCTAAGTCAGCTTGGTAAAGGCTTTGAAGGCATTGGGCTTGGGTAATGACGATCGCGACTCGCTGCGGGTCGAGTTCAATGGTGTAGGCATTACGGAAAACATGGCGAAATCGGCGTAGCTCATCCAATTCTTGATAAGATGCTTCACTCCAGAGTTTTGGACGTATGCCTTGAATATCTAGCGTCATGCGCCTTAGTAAAGTGCTATGCCATTGGCTGCGATCGTCAATCTGATTTTCAAACGTCCGAGCAATATTTAAACAAATGTTTTCAAAGGCTGAATATAAATTATTTAAGTAATAGCTTGCAGTAATGACTTGTTCCTGACTTTGTAAGCTATTAACATAGAGATTTAAATATTTGTACAACGTCTCAATTTCTCGACAGTCTGCTTCAATGTTGGCTTTAAGAATAGCAATTTGAGGCATCATAAATCAGTTCTCCCGTTTGACGTACCGTATTGCTAAAGTGGCAGGGCTGATTGATTTCGCGCAAATCAATTAACCAGTCGGGACACGCAGTTTCTAGGTCGCGCCAGAGGGCAAAGTAGGTGGCAGCGTCGGTACCCGCAACGGCAATATCAATGTCAGAGCGATCGCTAAAGCATCCGGGTTGGGTCACCGATCCAAACAGATAGATTTGGGTAATGCAGGGATAAGTCGGTGCAACGTCAAGGATCGCAGCGATCGCGGCGTTACGGGCTTGCTGGCGATGGGTTTCTCGCTGAGCCTGTTGCAGAGCTAACCGTTGTCTAAAGTTTTCGCAGCATTGTTCCAGATCGATTGCCATTAGGTTCTCCTTCGTTAGGCGCGATCTACCTCCTTCTACACACTGCGGCAACCTAGCTTAGCGCATCAACTTTGTGATGGAGTAGCATCGGCTGGCGTGGTATTCGGTTGGGGTAAAGCCGCGATCGCTTGTCGGGCAAAATCCTGGAGGATCGTACTGCGTTGAGTGCTTTGAGCAACGGTTTGGACAATTTGCCGGAGGCGATCGCCCCTATTCCCCGTCTCCGGAGCGACTTCCACCTGGGCAAAGTACTCCACCAAACTGAGACCGGCTACGCGGGTGAGATAGGCCGCACTCACCCCCTGGATCGCCGCCCCCACGACAAAGGTTAGGGACGTTCCCTTCAGCACATTCCCCAGGAGTTGGGTTGAGACTTCCACTAATCCCAACTTCAGCATTTGACTCGCCAGGATTGTCGCCAGGGTTTGGGCCTGCTGCCAGGACAAGGGACACTGGTAGATCGCCCCCAAATCCAGCACCATCTGGGCATTAATCGCCGTCGTCGCTAGCAGATCGAGGGTGGGCACCGGATTGAGGGAGGTTGCGGCGGCGGCCACCCACTGATATTGCTCAATCACGGGCAGGGCACGTTGACGGCGGAGTTCGTTCCGGGCAGTGCGGGCTTCCTGCTGGAGTTGCTGGGCGAGCCGTTGGGTTGTGGCCAGGATCAGGGCAGGCTGTTCCGTTTTGACCAGCGTCGTGAGGCGATCGGTCAGGGCAGTGACATCCGCCGGACGCGCTTCTAACCACTCCTGCATCGAGCCATCAGCTTGCTGTTGCCGCACCTTGAGGGGACTGGGGGCCGGGGCGATCGCTACCAGATCCGCCGAGTCAAGCGTACCCTGGAGATGTTGGCGCACCTGTTGCAGGACGATCGGCCACTCATCCGGTAAATACTGATCCTGCTTCGTCAGAGCTACCACCGTCCGTAGATTGACCTGTTGCAGTTGGTACAGGGTATGGCGCTCTGACTCCGTGAGGTCCCCCGTAACCAGGAAAATCACCACATCCTGGGTTACCAACCAGGGCCAACGGGGCACAGTGGCGATCGCCTGCTCACAGGTGAGCGGTAAATCCGCCATTTCCTGCCAGGTAATTCGGGGTTCTTCCCAGGGAATACAATGCCCCTGCAAATGGTTGAGCAGCGTGGTTTTGCCGACTGATGGACCACCCACGATCGCTCCCCGCAGGGTTGACCGTTCCATCTCTGGGCGTAGCGCCTGCCACCGGGTTTGCAATGCCTGTAATTGTTCAGAAACGCTTACCGCAAGGGGACCTTCAGGCGTGGTGGCTAATTCTTGGTTCAATTGCTCAATGGCGACAGCAGCTTGGGCGATTGCCGCTTCAACCGCAGTGCGATCCAAAGGACGAGGGGGCGGGGCGATCGTGAGCGGCTGCGATCGGGGTTTCATCACCAGAATGCCCCCCGCTAGGGCCAAAAGTCCAAGGAAGCTGATCGTGCCCACTTCCGCCAGTACCTGCTGAAGACTATCTAACAACCAGAGGCAGACCGACAGCGCCAGCCCTCCGATCAGAATCGGACGTTTGTAGATGGGGCGTTTGGTATCTGTGTCGGCGGCCATTGGCTCCCCCTCCCATAGCGATCGAGCGTCTGTGTCAATTTTATGGGTAAGTGGAGAAGTCGGTAACCTCTGTGACAAAACTCAGTTTTCACGCAGATTTTGTCAAAACGGAGCCAGCGTAGGCGCGGGGCCGGGGCCTATTCCAGCGGGTTAGTGGCCGGTGGGTTGGCCATAAACCGATCCCAGGGCGTTGCGAAATTGCTTTCCCCCGTGAGGTGGACATCCAGTTCCATTCGCTGCTCCATCTGTCGCAGGAAGTAGCCCGTCATCATGGCTGAGGCCAGCAACCCCGCCAGGTTGTCACGATCGGTCGTGATTTGAACGTTGAACCCTTCCGATGGCAGCATTCCAACCATGCCCTGGACATTTTGGGAGATAATCTCTTTGATTTCAGGGCTAACTGACTTTACAACCCGTGCCAACACTTCTGGTGGTTGGTGTTGGAGATATTGCAGCAGCAGATTGGTCTGGCTGTCTTCCACGTCCGTATTCAGAAAGTCAGGGTTAAATACCATGAGTACTCAGGATACACATTCGTTATTTACTAATCTAAACGGTTCTGTCGATTTTCACCTCCCTAAATTTGCGTGGGTTCGCCGGAGTGACCGGTTGCTTTGCCCAAGGAAAGGCGCGAAGGCTGGGTTTGGGGCCGGTAAATCTACGGGGAGGGGGTTAGCGTATCCCCGTTAGGATCGCTATCTACAGGGGCAATCGGGGTAATGGCGTCGGATTCTGGGGTCTCTGGTTCGGCGGCGAGCATCCCTAGGTTCGGGATCTGGGGCAGGGACTCGGTTTGGAAATATCGAAAAAACTTATCGGTGAGCAGTAGGCGGGCGGAACGGCTATCGGCCACCCGACGTTTACGCACAAATCCCTTTTCGATCAATTCCTGGACGTGCTGGTAGGCCCCCGATCCCCGCAGTTCGACCAATTCAGTTTGCAAAATCGATCCCTTCAGGGCGATCGCGGCTAGAGTGCGTAGGGCCGCAACACCCAAATCCAGGGGGATCAGTTGCTCGACGAGGCTCTGGAAGGCGGTGCGCAGTTGTAGGCTATACCCCTCAGTCGTTTCAATTACTTCTAGGGCACTGTCGCGATGGTTGTAGTCGTCCATGAGTTCCAAGAGGGCTTCTTCAACGGCATCGCGATCGCGGTTGGCATATTCGGCAATTTGGGCGATCGTCAGGGCTTGCCCTTTGAGATAGAGGATGGCTTCAACCTTGGCACTTAAGGAAGACATGGGCGATAGGGCGATCGGAGTCTAGGTCTGATGTTGGCGCTGCCATTGGTGACGGATGTGTTCGATGCGTTTGCGGTTGACCCCTAAGTCCGATTCCCCCAGTCGCGAGGCCGATCGCACTTGAATGACTCGGTGGGCGCGATCGAGCCAAAATTCAACATCATCAACAAACCCCAACAGCGGGGTGGTAAATTCGGCATATAGATAGGTATCGGTGGCCTTGACGATGTGGGTGCGTTCCTGCTGTTCAACCACTGTTTTGAGATCGGCAAAGGCGGCTTTGGGATTACCGGTATAGGGCAGGGGGTCGATTTTGTGTTGAGCGTCCTGGCTCTGGCTGGAAACACAGTTGGGGGTACTGGGGCAGGGGGCCAGTTTTCCAGCTTTAATGCCTAGGTTGCTGGGTGGGGTACCCGGAAAGGAGAGGAGGCTACCGACGATCGCGCTGCTGGTTGGTGCAAGGTGCAGGGACGCGAGCGCGGGGGGGCTGATCCCCAGATTGGGCAGGGGAGAGGTGAGCCAGCTTTGCCAGCAGAACAGTAGGGATACGGCCATCATCCAAAGATTCCCACCCACAAGGTTCACCTCACGCTTTAGAGATTTTGCTGTCTGGGTTCAAGTGCGCTTAGGAGTCAATCATAGCGCTCCCCAATCAACATGGACGCGATCGCCAATAAACGCGCTTAAGATAGCCATTAAGTATAGACGCATTTCGCAAGGTACCCTTAGCCAGTGGGATGGGCCAGTCATGTCACACGCGTCGCCATCGCTAGGACAGATCACGGATTTCACGCCGGAATTGCGTCGCCAGATGCAGGCGGTTGGGATTCCCAGCTTTGCGGCTCTAGAGCAACGGGCGGGGGTTTCGCGGGGGCAGATTCGCCATTTGCGGCAAGGACAGGCGGGCGGGATGTCGCTGGATGTGTTGTTGCGCCTCAGTCGATCGCTGCAAATGCCATTATTAACGTTTTTGGAAACCTTTACGCCACCGGGGACGCTGGCGAGTTTGGCAATCGAGGCTCCAGCGTGTCCATCTCCGGTAACCGCAAGCACTGATCTGGTGACGCAGCTAGCGGCCTATGCCCAGGAATATGAGCAACTTCAAGCCCAGGTGGCCCAACAGCAGCGATCGCTCTTAGCCCAGTTTCAGCGGGATAGTTTGGATATGCTGGAGCCGTGGTTGCGATCGTGGCCAAAGGCAGAGGCGGCGGTGGCCAATAAGCCCGATTTACCGGCTGAACGGCTACTCAAGCTGGTGCAACCGATTAAGCAGCTTTTGCATCACTGGGGCGTGGAGGCGATCGGTTCTGTTGGCGCGATCGTGCCCTTTGATCCTCAGCTTCATCAACTCCAGGGGGAAATGGTAGCACCGGGGGAACGGGTTCAGGTGGTAAATGTGGGCTATCGGCAGGGCGATCGCTTGCTCTGGCGGGCTGAGGTGAAATTAGCAACAGCTCAACCTTGACAATCGATTTTTTTAAGTTATCGTCAAGGGGACAATTGAATCTTTAAGCAGGGTCTTGGCACGCATTGTGGGTGTCAGTTCTCTGTTTATGCCATATACACCGTTGATGTGATGTGAGAAGAGTGAGGAGCAGGGTATGGCAACGATCGCGATCGCAGGATCAGGCGTCGATTCTAGCTTGACAACAGAGTCGCTGCTGCCCAATTGGTATGAGAATTTTTATTTGGCCCAATTACGAGCAGGGTCTAACAGTACGCTCTCGTATATACCGCCTTCCAGGCTCCCACTACCCTCGCAATCAGAAAGTTCTGATCAAGGATCTGGCCCTATCTTCAAGAATAGCATTACCGTCAGCTATGGTGCTGGATTTACGAGTAACCCGCAAGCACGAGCTGCATTCCAGTTCGCAGTAGACATCTGGAATAGCCTCATTGTCTCTCCAATTGAGGTTGTTATTAATGCCAGTTTTTCTAACCTTGGTCCTGATATTTTAGGCGGGGCTAGTCCTGAGAGCTTTATCAGGAATTTTCCGGGTACTCCTCCTGATAAAAACGATATATTATATCCAGTAGCATTAGCTAATCAATTAGCTGGTGAAGATCTAAATAATGATGATCCAGAAATTATTGCTCTATTTAACAATACAGGTGTTGATTGGTATTTTGGCTTAGATGGTAATCCCGGGGGATCGGAATTCGATTTTGTAACTATTGCCCTTCATGAAATTGGACATGGACTTGGATTTTTTGATTCCTTCTTCTTTGATTTTGATAATAATCAAGGCAATTGGGGATTGACTGATCCAACTCTACTGTTTCCAACAATTTTTGATATTTTTGTCGAGAATGGTACTGGCGATATCTTAATTGCTGACTTTCCTAACCCTTCGATTGAGCTAGGCAATGAGCTGATTAGTGATGATGTATTTTTTAATGGCATTAATGCAAGTGATGCGAATGGCGGGGCATTGCCTAAGTTATATGCGCCTGTTCCCTATGAGTCTGGAAGTAGTATTGCTCACCTAGATGAAGATACTTTTCCAGCAGGTGATCCTAATTCATTGATGACTCCTTATATAGATTTTGGGGAGGCTATTCATGATCCTGGACCAATTACATTGGGAATCCTCAAGGATTTAGGCTGGGAATTGCAAGAAACTACCCCGGATTTAGCAGATCTCACTATTACGAAGACTGATAGCCCTGATCCCGTTGCGAAGGGGGGGACGCTCACCTATACGCTGACGGTCAGTAATGCTGCGAATGGGGTTGATGCGACGGGAATTGAGGTGCGGGATATTCTGCCGACTGACTTCACGGTAACCGACATCACAGTTGGTAGTGGTGGTTTTGTCGCACCGACTTTACCGTTAGCGAGTAATGAGATTACGTTCACTAATGGAACACTGGCATCAGGGGCTAGCGCCACGATTACAATTACCGGAACGGCACCGGATACAGGGGAATTTCCGCGCACGATCGAGAATACGGCGGTGGTCGATCCGGATGACTTGATTGAGGAGGCCAATGAGAATAACAATACGGTGACGATCGCGACCCAGGTGAATTCGGATCTGCCTGATTTGACGATTACCAAAGCTGATACTCCCGATCCAGTGTTGGTGGGCGGTACCTTAACCTATACATTGACGGTGACGAATGTAGCGGGTGGAGTTCCAGCAACCAATATTGAGGTAAAAGATACCCTACCCAGCGGGTTCAATTTCTTGTCAACAGGGGTTAGTGGCGGTGGTTTTACAGCTAGTCAGTCCGGTGACATCGTCACCTTCTCTGGGGGCAGTCTGGCGGATGGGGAAAGCGCCACTCTCACCATCACCGGCAGTGCGCCGCAAGAAGCGGGTACGCTGACCAATACGGCGGTGGTTGATCCCAATAACCAGATTGCGGAGCGCAATGAGGACAACAATACGGCCACGGCAATGACCACCGTGGCCACGGTTCCCCCAATTCCACCCATGCCGACGCCGCCAAATATCCCTGGCCCCGGCTTCCCCAACGTTCCCGGCTTCCCCAACTTCCCCGGTTTCCCGCCCGTCTTTGTGCCCCCGGCCCTCACCCCGACGATCGAACCACCGCCTGGGGGTGCCCTGCCACCAATCTATCTCTCAACGACCAGTCCCAATAACTTTCGGGGAACGGAAGCACCGGAATTTATCTATGGCGGTCCTTTTGATGACACGATCGATGGTGCGGGCGGTAACGATACCATCCTCGGTCGTGAAGGGCGTGATCTGTTGATTGGCGGCAATGGCAGTGACAAATTATTCGGCAACCAAGGGGACGATCGTCTCTATGGCGGTGATGGCGATGATACCGTTTACGGCGGTAAAGATAACGACTTTATCAACGGTGAACGGGGTCATGATTTCCTGCGCGGTGATCTGGGTGACGATACGGTGCGGGGTGGTGATGGCGATGACACCCTTTACGGTGGTAAAGGCAATGATTGGTTGCTGGGTGATAAGGGGGATGATTACCTGAGTGGTGATTTGGGTGATGATGTCCTGGATGGCATTGGCCGCGATCGGGATTCGGTGGGTGAGATTGACACACTGATTGGTGGGGAAGGTTCCAACCTCTTTGTTTTGGGGACGACCCATACGATTTACTATGACGATCGGAGTCCGGGCGCGGGCTATGGCGACTACGCCTTGATCGAAGACTTCAACGCCTCCCAAGATCGCCTGCAATTGAAAGGCGGCGTGAATTACCTCCTGAACTTTAGTCCCAATGGGCTACCTGGTGGTACTGGAATTTATGTTGATGATGGTTCGAGTCCAGGGGTTTGGGATACGGAGGATGAACTGATTGCGGTTCTGAAGGATATTGCACCGAATAATAGCCTATTTGATCGCATGAATTTTGTGTAAACCAGATTTAACTGGTTGCGCGGCTGTGGGGGCGGGTTGCATCAGAATATCGACGGATAACGCTAGGAATTGTGAACCCGCCCTTGGATTAGGATTTTGACTTTGGTAGGGGCGAGTTGCGCCAGAAGATCGACGGGTAATGACAGGATTGTTAACCTGTCATTGAAGTCAATAGGATCGTTATTGAAACGTGATTAAACATTAGCGATCGCGCTATCCTCATGTCTTCTTTCTGCTTTGTATATTCAGCAAAATTTTATAGTTGACAATCTCGAAATTTGCGTTATTGTTGAGTGGCAAATCGTTCACTCAGTTAATGATTAGGGCTTTATGATGCTAAGCAGAAGTGTTGAAAGTTAGGTTAAGCGATGGAAAAAAGGGACAGAATGCAGTATTCTGTCCTCTAACAAATAAAAAATGATGTTCTATGATAGCCTCATTCCCGAAGCTTGTCAAATTGATCTTGAAGCAGCTTTGTCC
>NZ_JBRCAD010000179.1:0-16193 GCF_053493415.1 Trichothermofontia sp.
CCCCAGCCGCAACCGACGCCCCACCCCAGCCCGTCACCACCAACATATCTCCGGATTTGCTGGCAACCCCCACTACCGACTACGTGGTCCAGCCCGGTGATACCCTACGCACGATCGCCAACAAGGTCCTGAGGCCCGGCAGTGATTGGCGTATCCTGGCCACCTTAAACAACATTGCTGATCCGCGCCAGATTCGGGTTGGGCAACGGCTCCGGATTCCCCAGCGCGGCAGTCACATCACCGGGGAACCAACAGGGACAGCCGCAGGAGCAGGGACAGCCGCCGCCCCACCCCTGGCTCCCGTTCCCCCTGCGGCAACCACCGAACTGGGCCAGACCTACGTTGTGCAACCGGGCGAAACCCTGACGACGATCGCCAGTAAAGCCCTAGGGCCAGGAGGCGATTGGCGGGTGATTGCCGAGTTAAATCAGATCGCTGACCCGAAACAGGTTCGAGCAGGTCAACGGCTGCGAATTCCGACCCGAAGTTAGGGGGAATCGCGATTGGCGAACACCCTCAGGCCCGATGCCCTAGTCCCTAGGGAGCGATTTTGCGGTATAAGCGGTATAACTAACGCAATCTGCCTCATGCTTTCCTGGAGACGATCGCATGGTCCGATTTCATATCCAGCCCGACAGCGAGATTCCGGCCTCTACCCAGCTTTATAACCAGATCCGGTTTGCGATCGCCTCACGGCAGTTTCCCCCTGGGCACCGCCTTCCCAGTACCCGGCAGTTAGCCATGCAAACGGGCCTACACCGCAATACGATTAGCCGCGTTTATCGCCAATTGGAAGAGGATGGCGTCGTTGAATCCCAAGCGGGGTCCGGGATCTACGTGCGGGCACAGGGGGATGAAGGGGGTACCCGTCCCTCCCAGTCCGCCCTATCGGAAAAGTATCCCGAAGCCCATACCCTGGTTAAACAAACCCTAGACAAGCTGCTCAACCAAGGATGTTCCCTCATCGAGTCACGGGAGCTATTCCTGGCTGAGGTGGACTGGCGCTTACGCTGTAGTGCGCGGGTGCTGGTGACAGCCCCTGCCTACGATATTGGGGCAGGGGAGTTGATTACCCAGGAATTGGAGCAGGCATTGCAGATTCCGGTACAGTTGGTCCCCCTGGAAGAGTTGGGTCCCGTCCTAGCCCAAACTCGATCGGGCACCGTCGTCACAACGCGATACTTTATCGGTGAAGCTGAGGCCCTAGCAGGTCCAAAGGCCGTGCGGGTGATTCCAGTGGATATTTACGACTATGCTCAGGAAGCCCAATTGGTCCTAGAGCTACCCAATAATGCCTGTTTGGGGTTGGTAAGCCTCAGTCCAGGGATTCTACGGGCAGCGGAGGTGATTATCCATAGCCTGCGGGGGGATGATTTGCTCGTCATTACGGCCCAAGTAGACGATCCCTATCGCCTCAATGCCGTGGTCCGACGAGCACAGACTATCATCTGCGATCGCGAAGCAACCGCAACCCAAGTCCGCACCGCCATCCAAGCCGCACGGGAGGATCTGCTCCGATCGCCCCAAATTGTGGTGGCCCAAAGTTACGTGGGCAGTCACTCGATCGCGCTCTTAAAACGAGAGTTGGGCTTAACCTAGTACCGTAAACCTAAAGTTTCGCCACGTTAGTAATAACGACTTTAGGCGTTGCAGACTAGAACCAGCACTACCAACATTGCATTACGCAATTACGCGCTGCCCTAGGCGATCGACTGCATCACCTCCACGGCTGACTCCGATGGGGTCGGCAAGGCGATCGGGGCATCGGGTTGGAGCATCGCTAACTGCTGCTCAATTTGGGTGCGCACAATCTCCCGGTATTCCAGAAAATGCTCATTATGGGCACACACGGTTAAATAATGCTCCCAGACCGCCGGATTGTGACGCAACATCGAAAATAAATGATGCCAGAATTTCCAGCGGGTATGGCGTTTGATACCCTGCCGCCAAACGACGATCGCCAAAGCCCGCAGATCCACTAAACTAGGCCACTGGAAAGGCCGTTTTGCCCTCGGTGCCCCCATCATTAAGAAATGGCGATAGGTCCGGTCCAAATACTTCTCTGGATCATACAGTTCCCAAAAGGCTTCCACATATTCCCTGGCAATTTCCGCCACAGGCCGGGTGGGCACGAAATTCATCAGGGTGGTTTGGTTCAGGTTGCCACTGCGATCGCGGAGCCGTCCTTCCTTTTCTAAGCGATGCCAGAGCGCCGTATGGGGCAAGGCTTGGAGCATGGCAAAGGTGGTGGTGGGAATACCCGTGATTTCGGCAAACTCGATAATTCGGCGTCCGGCCCCCGGCTTTTCCCCATCGAAGCCAATAATGAACCCAGCCATCACCCGTAATCCCGCCTTGGCGATCGTTTGCACTGATTCCACCAAAGAGCTACGGGTATTCTGGAATTTCTTCGTCAGCGATAAACTCTCTTCATCCGGTGTTTCAATCCCCAAGAAGACCGCATCAAAACCGCAGTCCACCATCAGGTCCATGAGTTCCGGGTCTTGGGCTAAATCAACCGAAGCTTCCGTATTAAAGGCAAAGGGATACTGATGTTCCGCCTGCCACACTTTTAATTCCTGGAGCAATAGTTTGACGTTGCGTTTATTGCCGATAAAATTGTCGTCCACCATGAACACCCCCCGTCGCCAGCCCAATTCGTAGAGGGTATCCAGTTCCTTGAGCAATTGTTGGGGGGTCTTCGTCCGGGGTTTGCGGCCATAGAGGACAATAATGTCGCAGAACTCGCACTGGAAGGGGCAACCGCGCGAAAACTGGACCGACATTGAGTCGTAGGCATCAAGTTCCAGCAGGTCGTAGCGGGGGACCGGCGTTTCGGTAACATCCGGTTTTTCGCCGTTGGCCCGGAAGATGCCCTGGGGTTCACCCCGTTCCAGGGCCTCGACAAACATCGGTAAAGTAATTTCCCCCTCATCCAGCACCAGGTAGTCGGCACCGGCAGGTAACACCTCCTCCGGCATCGAGGTGGGGTAGGGGCCGCCCACGGCCACCCGTTTTCCCCGCCGTTTGGCTTCCCGAATTTGGGCCAGCAGATCTTCCTTTTGCACAATCATCGCCGAGCAAATCACCAGATCCGCCCAGGCCCACTCGTCCTCGCGAATATCGCGCACATTGCGATCGACCAGCTTAAACTCCCAGGTTTGGGGCAGAATGGCCGCCACCGTGATCAACCCCAAGGGAGGCAGCAACACCTTACGGTTGACTAACTCCAGAATTTTCTCGTAGGACCAGAAGGTTTTCGGAAATAACGGATAGATCAGTAGGACCCGCATGGCGATACTCCTGGCGATGGCTTCACGCAGACTTTAACAAAAACAAAGGTTTCGTTACATTCACGATAGCACCTACCCCCCGGCTTTTTGAGTTTGCAGTAGCGACTGGAGTCGCTAAAAATACCGATCGCGCGTCCTTGCAAACCCTAGACGGGTGGGGTGCTGCCTGCCCTTAGCCGCACCGCAAGCCATCCTACCCGGATCATCCAACTTGACTCGCCCCATTGCCAACCGCAAGGCGGCGTTCCTGGCGGAAAGGTTGAGATCGGGTTTGCGCTAACGCTGGCGGGGACTGGGTCGTTGACCATAGTAGCGGTAGGTGAGGTAGTCAGCGAGGACGCGATCGTGATCAAAACAGAGGCTCTGGGGCAAATTCCAGGGTTCAAAAATCCCCACCCGTAGGGCATCATCCTGGGCAACTGGCTCTCCGCTCGCCGTGGCAATGAAGACGACACTCAGGGTATGTTGGCGCGGATCACGCTGGGGGTCGGAATACACGTAGAACTGCTCGACCAGGGTAATGCTTAACCCCGTCTCTTCCTTCGCTTCCCGACGGGCAGCAGTTTCCACCGTTTCGCCATAGTCCACAAACCCACCGGGGATGGCCCAACCCAAAGGCGGATTGCGGCGTTCAATCAGGACGATCGGGCGATGGGGGCGATCGAGCAGTTCAATAATGATGTCTACGGTGGGAACTGGGTTGCGATAGGTCACGGTAGCTTATGGGGAGGTTAACAGCAGCAGGGAGATAGCTAGGGGGATTCAGTATTTCCGTATCCGGTATTAAATATTGTCAGCGTTGCGTGTTTCGCTGATCCAAAACTGTAGACTAACCTCTAGACTTTTGGCAAAGTCTTCTGCCTCGCAGTGATCCGCTAACATCCACGTTTGCAGTAATCCACGTTTGAAGTAACCCAATGCCTTTTCCTAGAGCCAGCGGTATTCTCCTCCATCCCACCTCCTTCCCCAGTCGCTTTGGGATTGGGGATTTGGGTCCCGGTGCCTACACATTCATTGACTTCCTCGCCAACGCCAAGCAGCAACTCTGGCAGGTGTTGCCCCTGGGACCAACCGGGTTCGGCAACTCCCCCTATATGTGCTACTCCGCCCTGGCGGGTAATCCGCTACTGATCAGCCCGGAATTGTTGCGCGATCAGGGGTTACTCAACAACGGTGATTTGGACCCGTACCCCCACTTGTCACCCGATCGGGTGGAGTACGAAGCGGTGGAGCGGCTGAAATACCCCCTGTTGCGCCGTGCCTTTGAGAATTTCCAGGCCCGCAATGATGCCACCCAGCGATCGGCCTTTGAGGCATTCTGTCGGCAACACGCCTCCTGGCTGGACGACTACGCCCTGTTCATGTCCCTCAAGGAAGTCTTGAAGCTGAGTTGGAACCAGTGGGATACGGCGATCGCATGGCGCCATCCCGATGCCCTAGCCCGTTGGCAGTCGGAGCTACAAACCGAGATTCAATACCGCCAATTCCTCCAGTTTGAGTTTTTCCGCCAGTGGGCCGAATTGCGCAAATATGCCAACGATCGCGGCGTGCGCATTATTGGTGATATCCCCATCTATGTCGCCCACGATAGTTCCGATGTGTGGGCCAATCCCAAAAACTTCCGGCTAGATGAAGCCACAGGCGAAGCAGCGGAGATGGCAGGCGTGCCCCCCGATGTCTTCAGCGAAACAGGCCAACTTTGGGGTAACCCCATTTACAACTGGGACTACCAGCGGCAGCAGGGGTTCCAATGGTGGGTGCAGCGCTTCCAAAGCTTATTGGAATTTGTTGATGTGATTCGGGTTGACCACTTCCGGGGCTTTAGCGCCTACTGGGCCGTCCCCCAAGGGGAAGAAACCGCGATGAACGGTCAATGGGTCAATGCCCCCGGCCATGAATTATTCCAAACCCTGCGCGATCGCCTAGGCGGCTTGCCGATCGTCGCTGAGGACTTGGGTATTATTACGCCCGATGTGGAAGAATTGCGCGATCGCTTCGAGTTTCCAGGGATGAAAATCCTGCTCTTTGCCTTCGACTCCGGCAGCGATAACCCCTATCTGCCCTTCCAGTACATCCACAACTGCATCGTCTACACGGGTACCCACGACAACAACACAACGATCGGCTGGTTTAACGAAGCCGAAGATTGGAAGCGGCACGCCTTTGAACGCTATCTGGGTCGCTTTGGCCACTGGGGGGTTCATTGGGACATGATCCGGCTGGCCCTCAGTTCCGTCGCCGACTGGGCGATTCTGCCCCTTCAGGACGTGATTGGCCTGGGCAGTGAGGCCCGCATGAATTTCCCCGGCACCAGCCAGGGTAACTGGGTCTGGCGCTACCGCTCCGATATGCTCAACGGGGAGATGGGCGATCGCCTACGGCAGATGACGGAACTCTATGGCCGTGCGCCCCAGTAGCTTTGTCCCCAGCGATCGCCGAACATTGCCGAGCATTGCCGAACGTTGATCGCCGTCGATCAGCGTAGTTCCTGATGCCGGAAACAGTCGATCGTGTGGTCGTTGACCAGCCCGCACGCTTGCATCAAGGCGTAGCAAATCGTGGGACCGACAAAGGTGAAGTGATGCCGCTTAAGGTCCCGGCTCATGGCTCGCGATTCCGGGGTTTCGGGGGGCACATCCGCCAAGGTGGGCCATGCATTCTGGCGCGGCTCTCCGCCCACAAACTGCCAGAGATAGGTGGCAAAACTACCGAATTCCGCTTGCACAGCGAGAAAGGCGCGGGCATTCTGGATGGTCGCAGCTAACTTGCGCCGGTTCCGGATCAGGCCGGGATTGGTCATGAGGGTGTCGATCGCGGCATCGGGGTACTGGGCGATCGCGTGGGGGTCAAAGTTATCCAGGGCGAGTCGATAATGTTCCCGCTTGCGCAGGACGGTGTACCAACTTAAGCCTGCCTGCGCCCCTTCCAGGATCAGGAACTCAAAGAGGCGGCGATCGTCATAAACTGGAACCCCCCACTCACGATCGTGGTAAGCGATATAGAGGGGGTCATCAGTCACCCAGGCACAGCGGCGGCGGCTAACAGCGTCAGACATAGGAACACTTTATCGGAACACTTTATCGAGAGTTTGCGCTAAGTAACAATTGCCGATTGGGACGTGTTCCCCCGTAACAGATCCGTAATCGTATCTTTATAGTCTAAAAACCACGGTTGCCGTTTGATGACGTGATGCCGCTGGTCGGGTTGATCAATGATCACCTCCCGTTGAATGCTCCCCGGACGTGCCGATAGCACATAGATGCGATTCGAGAGAAAGACGGCTTCCTCAACATCATGGGTAATCATAAAGATGGTTTTGTGGGTGCGTTGCCAGAGTTCCAACAGGAATTCCTGCATATCCTCCTTGGTTTGAATATCCAGGGCACCAAAGGGTTCATCCATCAGCAAAATTTTCGGTTCCGAAGCCAGGGCACGGGCGATCGCGACCCGCTGGCGCATCCCCCCTGACAGTTCCTTGGGATAAGCTTTTGCAAAGTTAGATAAGCCCACAACTTCTAAATAGTCCCATACACGCCCCTGCCGTTCCGCCCGTGAGACGCCGCGCAACTTTAAACCAAACCCCACATTTTGCTCTACCGTCATCCAGGGATAGAGGGTGTAGCTTTGAAACACGAGGCCGCGATCGGCCCCGGGTCCCGTTACCTGGATGCCATCGACTCGAATTTCCCCCGCTGTAGGCATATCCAGTCCTGCCAGTAGGCGCAACAGAGTCGATTTCCCCGAACCAGAGGCCCCCACGGCGCACACAAACTCGCCCTCTTCAACATGGAGGTTGATATCTTCCAATACCCGCAGGAAACCCTGGCGGATCTTAAAGCGCTTATATAGATGATTGACTTCCAGGTGCATCGTTCATCTCCTTGGTTATTTCCCCTAATTGATCTCCTAATTGATCTGAATTTCCTTAATCAATCGATGACCGTAATCAAGGATTCTGAATTTCCTTAATCAATCAATGACCGTAATCAAAGATGACGATCGCTATTTATTAGCCCAGTGACAGGTGAGGTGCAATAACAGGCGAAATAGGAGATCGATCGTCAGACCAATAATGCCAATCACAATTAAACCGACAAAGATTTCATCCGTCTTCAAAAAGCGACCCGCCACACTAATCCGCCGTCCCAACCCTTCGGTGGCTGCAATCAGTTCCGCCACAATCACCAACTGCCATGCTGCTGCCAAATTTACCCGACAGGCATCAATAATATTGGGGGTCACATAGGGGAAAATCACCTGAAAGAGGGTTTGCCAACGATTGCCCCCCAGGGTATACGTGGTTTCGATTAACTCCTTGGGCACGAACTTCACTGCATCCATCACCATCAAGGTGTTGAAAAACAAGACCCCAATAAAAATCAAAATAATTTTGGGAGCTTCCCCAATACCAAAGTAGAGGATCAGCAGCGGAATAAATGCGGGGGCGGGCATATACCGAATAATGCCAATAATCGGTTCCAGGAGGGCACGAATGCTTGCAAAAGTGCCCATAACCACCCCTAAGGGAATCGAGATAATGGCTGCCAACAAAAATCCCACCGAAATCCGCCAGACACTCGCCACAATATCCTTAGGCAACTCCCCACTCGCCCATAATCGCTGCGCAGCGCGTCCCACCTGCTGAGGAGTGGGCAGAAACAGGGGTTCAACCCAGCCGGAGTTGGAAATCACGGCCCACAAGATTAAGGGGATGGCGATCGACAGGCTAAAAAACAGCCAGGACAAGGGGGGCGCGATCGGCTCCGCAATCTGCCAGAACCGGGAGGGGCGCAGCATCTTGGTGCGGGGTATGGTGATGGGGAGCGGCTCAGGTGTTGAGGTCATGGCAGGCAATCGGGAGTAGGGGCTTGGGGATTTAGGTAATTGGGAACATACCGCTTGGCAGCGCTCTAGGTCGCGGGGCTGGCTTTGGCAGCATGTGCTCTGACAAAGCGATCGTCAAATAGTTTGCTTAAATCTGGTTCACTTTTGGCCAGTCCGGTTTCCACTAAAAACCGACTGATTTCCTGTGCGGCGTAGGGTAGTGAGGTCATGTCATCGCCTGGTTCAAAGGCTTTGAGGTTATCCGCCAGGGTGAAGATCCGAGTGCCCGCATCGTATTCCTTGTATTCCTCCACGGAGACGCCCGCCCGCTTAGCCAGAATTTCATAGGCGCGATCGGGGTTCGCCTTGATCCAGTCCAGGGTGGCAAACCAGCTATCCACGAGGGCTTGCACCTGTTCCGGTTGCTCGTCCACCAGCTTGCGGCTTACCACTAAATGATCAGGAATGGCACCGGGGAAATCCTTGGAGCTAAACAGTTCCTTGCTACCGGGGCGCTTGAGGGCCTGGGTGGTAAAGGGCGCAAACACCCCTACGGCATCGACTTGACCGGCGACAAAGGCAGCAGCGGCTTGCCCGGTTTCGAGGGGGACAAACTCAATATCTTGCGCCGTGAGTCCTGCCTGCTTGAGGCCCAAGAGCAGTAGGAAGTGATCAACAGTGCCTTCTTCCGCAGCTACTTTTTTACCTTTTAAGTCAGCGATCGTATTGATCGTTTCCGCGACAATAATTTTGTCGTTACCCGTGGAATTATCATTGACCAAAACGACGACCTGATCAGACCCCGCCGCGATCGAGCTAATCGTATCGTTGAGCGTCTGGCTGTTAGCGTCCAGTTGGCCAGCATTCAAAGCATTGATCGATTCTAGATAGCCATCAAACCACTTCAGATCAACATTGGCTGCGTTGGCCGCAAATATTCCTTCCTCCTGGGCCACTTGCCAGGGAAACCAACCCGGCCACGCACTGAAGCCCAGTTTGACCAGTTGGGCGGCAGGCGATGCGGTGCCTCCGGCGGTGGGACTGGGCGAACGGTCGGTTGACATCTGGCTAGCAGGATTGGTGCAGCTAACCGCGAGGACTAAACTCAGCAAAAATAGGCCAATGGTAGTCAAGAGCGATCGCAATTTCATGAGTTTTCTCAGAGTTCAACATCTACCGGAACTGACTGCAAATCTTAAAAATTCACAAGGCAAATTCACAAAGACAAATTCATGCGGGAAAGATTACAGGAAAAATCGCAAAAAAACTAAAATGCACATTCAAACGTGAATGAGAAGCTGAATGCGATCGCCCTCCCCCTACAAGGCTTAACGAATTGGGCGATCGGCAATCTGTTAGCTTAGCTACAAACTGCGGGGGAGGCAACACGAGAGGGGGATGGATCAGGATTATGCGCGTGACTGTGATCATGCGTGTGATCGTAACTGTGGTTGGGACTTTGTACCTGATTGCGCACATGGGCGATCGTAGCCTGCACCCAAGCAAACCAGGCATCCAACCCAACCCCGGTTTTCACCGAGAGGGGCAAAATCGTCACATCAGGATTAATCTGGCGCACATTGGCGACCAATTGATTCAAATCAATGTCTACATGGGGTGCGAGATCTAGTTTGGTGATCAGCAGGCAATCAGCTTCGTGAAACATGATCGGGTATTTGAGGGGTTTATCCTCGCCTTCCGTAACGCTGAGCAGGGCCACCTTGGCATGTTCCCCCACTTCAAACTCCGCTGGACAGACCAAATTCCCCACATTTTCCACGAGCACTAGATCCAGGGTTGTGGGATCGAGTTCTTCCTCAAGACGATGAATTCCCCCCGCCACCATCCGCGCATCTAGATGGCACGATCGCCCGGTGTTAATGGCAAACACGGGGACACCATATTGGCGCAAGCGATCGGCATCCAACTCAGTGGTCATATCCCCCTCAATCACGGCCATCCGTAAGTGCGATCGCAGCGCAGCCAGGGTTTTTTCTAGCAGGGCTGTCTTGCCCGCACCGGGGCTACTCATGAGATTGAGACAGGTAATCCTCCATCGATCGAAGTGGGCACGGTTATGGTTGGCTCCAGCCTGGTTCGCATGGAGCAAATTCATTTCCAAAGCAGCATCAAAGGTTTGGTGCATGGGTATCTACCTAATTTAGCGGTGAAACATAGGGAGCAGTTGTGGTAGCAAACTCAACGCGATCGATCTTTAACTCCCGGCCCGATCGAATATCCTCCATTGGCCTGCGACAGGTGGGACAGGCATATTGCTGCCCGATCGCGGGGGCATAGTCCTGCTGACAGGTGTGGCAGAACGCGATCAAGGGCGTTTCGCGAATGACCAACTCCGCCCCGGCTAAAAAGGTGTCGCGGGTTTGCACGGCAAAGGCAAATTGCAAACTAGCTGGTTCCACACAGGTAAATTGGCCAACGGTTAAATGCACCCGCTGGATCGGGGGACGATCGGGTTGGTTTTCCCACCAATGACGCACGGTTTGAATCAGTGCCTTGGTCATGTCGGTTTCATGCATGGTTACACAAGAAAATCCCTGAACGATGGTGATTTCTGGGTTGAGGACGGGTTTAATGAAGGGCGGGTTTATCGGAGTGGTTGGTTGCTTGCCCAGCTTGCGGGCAACCCGCCCCTACCTGGGATTTCCGGTACCCAGGGGTGCGGTTAGGTCCAGGCTTGATCGACAGCCATATTGGCTTCGGCATGGATATAGGCGGGTTTCTTCTGCCGGGGGAGTTGACCGGAGAGGACGAGGTGGGCCATCGTATCGCAAATGACGCGGGTGGCCATCAGGGCGGTGATATCGCTAATGTCATAGGGGGGCGAGACTTCCACCACTTCCAGGCCGCAGATCGGGGCGCGTTGCACAATCTTACCCAGCAGGGTCAACGCTTCACGGGGCAGCAGCCCCCCCGGTTCTGGCCAGCCCGTCCCAGGGACAAATCCGGCATCAATGCAATCAATGTCAAAACTGATATAGACACAATCGGTGCCATCGAGGGCACGCTCTAGAGCAAAGTCCGCAGCGGCCTCCAGGCCCATCTCAACAATATCCGTGACCGTCAAAATATTGGTGGCCCGTTCGCGGCACACCTTAACGCCTTGGCGGGGAACTTGCCAGCCGCCAATCCCCAGTTGTACGAGGTTTTTCGCCGGGGCATTGGCCATGTTGGTGGCATGGAACCAGGGACAGGTGTGCATCCGTTCATCCAGGTCCGTTTCCTGGGTATCCACATGGCGATCGAAGTGAATAATCCCCACTTTCTTATCCCCCAAGTGCCGACAGACACCCCGCACGGTGGGAAAGCCGATCGAATGGTCACCGCCCAAAATAATGGGGAAGGCCCCCGACGCAAAAATATGGGCAATCCCTTTAGAAATCTGGTCAAAGGATTTCTCGTTATTCGCAGGAATGGTGAAAATATCCCCCACATCACAGAGGGAGATCTGTTCCCGCAGGTCAATTCCCAGTTCAAAGTTGTAGGGCGTATAGAGGGCCGAAATTCGGCGAATTCCCTGGGGGCCAAAGCGGGTACCGGGACGGTAGGTGGTGCCGGAGTCGTGGGGGACGCCCACGATCGCCACATCGTACTCCCCAACCCGGCGCACATCTTCTAAATAGGGCGCTTTCAGGAAGGTATTAATACCTGCGTAGTGGGGCAGTTCACCGCGCGAGAAGGTGGGAATCGAGCGATCGCGGATGCTCTCGGCAGCTTCCAGACCATAGGTTAAACCCTGATCCACTTCCTGTTGCCAACCGGTGAGGGGAAGTCGGGCTTCGCGCTCAAGGGCTTGGCGGGCAACAGGTCCCGGTGGGGTTGTGTCAGCATTCGGCGATTGAAAGAGGGGATTATCTGTCATAGCTAATATCGTGTTTGGGGGGCGTGTGCTTCCCTAGGATGCCGTTCAGTTTAAGGTCAACTTAAGGTCAACTCAACTCCCATCAACAACCCAAAAGCCCAGAAGGACACGACCGCATCAGGGTCAGTCTCCTCCCGGGCTTTTCTCCCGCCGTGTAGTTGTAAGGCCGATGAACCGTAGGTTGATCGTAGCTACAACTTGCTTCTCTTGGACCAGACATCGGGACAGCAGTGACCCGATCGGAACCCTAGAAGCGATTCTATTGAGTCTTGATTAGGATTGAGTCTTGAGAGACTTTTAGCAACAAAACGATCCTGAAAAAGTGGCGAAATTTACAATTTTCCCCGCCGGGTATCCCACTGATATCCATGACATCCCATGACATACTTTGAGGAAGACTGTTCATCCTTGCCTCGGTTGTGGCGTTCATGGCATCCCTTTCCGACCGGCTGACCCTGGCCTATCAGCAATACCGCGATCGCGCCCTAGGCGCGGCCCAACAGACCTGTCAGCAATTGCTGGAACAAGCACCGGACCATCCCGAAGCCTTGGCTTTGATGGGCTGTATTTGGCATGGGCTGGGCCACCATGACCGGGCGGAAGCGTGCTGGCGGCAGACGATCGCGCTCAAACCCGACTATGCCGAAGCCCATAGCAACCTGGGGACGGCCTACCAGCGCCAAAAACAGTTTGAGGCCGCGATTGCCCACTATCAACAGGCCCTTGCCCTGCGCTCCGACTACCCGGAAACCCACTACAACTGGGGGCGGCTCCTGGAAGAGCAGGAAGACTATACCGGGGCCGAAAGTCATTACCGCCAAGCGATCGCCCTCAGAGCTGATTTGTAAACAAAAGCTTAAGCAGCCAGTCGCCTTGTCATTAAGCGAATGAGCGAGCCGTAAAGCATCGCTTCACTCATGGTGGTGTACAGTTCATAGTCCTTGCTCAAACATCAAAACCAATTGAACCAGCTAAAGGTGCGCCCGACGATCCAGCGCTTTGGCAAAATCTCAAACCCGTCGCAGTTGGTCAGGGAGAGCCGCCCAGATGCCTTGACGTTGCCATTTACGAAAATAGCCATAAACCGTCGTATACGGTGGCAAGTCATGGGGCAACATTTCCCATTGGCAGCCACTGCGTTGCACATAGAAAATCGCAAACTGAGGAGTGAGAAGTGAGAAGTGAGAAGTGAGCGAGGATGGATCTCTATTCTCTATTCTCTTTTCTCTCTCCTATTTCCTCAGTGCGGGGATGGCCAAACCCTTTCGGTTGCGGGAAGAGTGGTGCGAGGGCCGCCCACTCGGCATCACTCAAGTCATTGGGGTAGGGCTGACGCTGGGCCTGGGCAACTTGCGGCAGACGACTCATGGAGATTGGGCTTGAACGTTGAACCTTAAGCAGACTTACGTTAGCAGCATCCACCCCCACCATAATGCCAAGTTGAATCAGTAATAATCACATCTTCTGGAAATTTTCTCGCTAAATTTACTGCTGTTTTATCACAAATAGCAAGAGGAGTTCCGCGTTGCAAAATATGGCCTGCCTGATCATCTAAACAGGTCTCACTGCCTACATAAATGGCCATTTTTCCTGTGAAAATACACGCTCCATCCTCTGGTATTTTAACTTTGAATGAAATTGAGTCAATACTCTCCAATAAGAGGGGCTTATCCAGATGATAGGTGTAGGTATCTAACACTCGATAAGGGCGACGAGCGCGAATTTCAACTTGGCCGAAGCCAAAGCCAACTAAATGTTGGATATAGTCCTCATAGGTCATAGCTCCGGATAAACAAAGGGCACGTAACCGCTCATCTTGCTGGAGGTGGGGCGGGATAGGACGGGTTGCGATCGGATCACTCATCATCAAGCGTCCATTGGGTTTTAGAACTCGATAGGCTTCTGCCAAAGCCCGCTGCAAATCCGCTGATGCAAAAATATTAAACAAACAGTTTTGGGCAACCACATCAACAGAGGCATCTGGAACCGGCAAATTGAAGGCATCTCCTGCTAAGATTTGCACGTAATCTAAGTTAAACCAGGGATTCTCCTTGGCAGCCAACTGTAAGTTTCGCAGCGCTGCTTGGCGCATTTCCGGTATGGGATCAACAGCAATCACTCGCCCCGGCTGACGACAGAAATAGGCAAACTGAAGCGCTTCAAGTCCTCCCCCGATGCCAATATAAAGAACTGTCGATTCTCCCAATAATTCTGTCGGATATACTGTTGAACCACACCCATAGTTCATTTGCTGCATAATTTTTGGAATCTTTAACTCAGGCCATTGTGGCAGTGAGGTACTCACACAACACAAACCTGCTTGGGGGGTTTTAGCTGCTTCCGTATAAACTTCGACCGCAGTTTCAAGATAACTCATCTGTGCTTTTCCTTATAATCCCTAACTCAGTTTAGCCAATAGTTTTAATAGAGATTGGGTGCGGGGTGTCAAGAGAGTACGCCGATAGGTATCTGCTGCTTTTTTAATCATTTCTGCTTGGGTGGGGTAGGGGTGAATCACCCCAGATAGGGCATTAAGGCCCTGCTTAGTCACGATCGCAAGCGTGATTTCGCTAATCATTTCGCCTGCATGACGAGCTACGATCGTTGCCCCCAAGATTTGGTCCGATCCCCGTTTATGCAGGATTTTAATAAAGCCATCGGTCTCACCATCCGTCAAGGCGCGATCGACATTGCTGAGTGGGATCTTGATAATATTGGTACTCAAGCCTTGGGCTTGGGCCTCCTGCTCATAAAGACCCACATGGGCAATCTCCGGATCGGTATAGGTAACCCAGGGCATCACTAACGTACTTAGCCGACTGCGCCCCAACCCAAACGGAGCAAATAAGGCATTTTTAATCACAATGCGTGCGGCTGCGTCTGCTGCATGGGTGAATTTCCAATTCATGCAAATGTCTCCCGCTGCAAAAATACGCGGATTTGTAGTTTGTAAATAATCATTAACTAAAACCCCACGACGGCTATCATATCTAACCCCAACCGCCTCTAAATTTAACCCCTCCACATTAGGGGTTCGACCTGCCCCGACCAGGATCTCATCGACCACGAGGGTTTTCACGGTCCCATTCTGTTGATAAGTGATCACCTTCCCGTCTGAAGCAGCTTCAACCTTTTTTAGCTGGCAGTCTAGCACGAGGTTGAGATTTTCCTGTTGGAAGCGCTCTTGAACCAGGATTGCAGCATCCGCATCTTCTCGATTAAGGAGATGGTAATGCTTGTGTAACAAGGTAACCTGGCTACCCAGCCGATGAAAAGCTTGGGCCAGTTCACACCCGATCGGGCCTCCCCCAATCACAGCAAGTCGTGGTGGACAGGCTGTTAATGAAAAGACTGTTTCATTCGTTAGATAGCCCACCTCTGCCAGCCCTGGTGTTAAGGGATGTGTGGCACGAGCGCCCGTAGCAATGACAGCTTTTTTAAAGCGCAATTGGCAATCATTAACAGCGATCGTATGATTATTAACAAACTGAGATGGTCCTAAAAACACATCAATACCCAATTGCCGAAACCGTTCGACCGAATCATGGTGGCTAATCCCAGCACGAATCCGCCGCATGCGTTGCATTACAGATGGGAAGTCAATTTTGATTGCCTCTGGCGGCTGAATCCCATAGGCTGCAATATCACGCAGATCCGCAACGGCACGCGCCGAACGAATCACGCACTTGGAGGGCACACAGCCCACATTCAGACAATCCCCCCCCATCAAACTTTTTTCAATCAGGGCAACTTTTAGACCTAGGCCCATCCCCGCTGTTCCCGCTGCAACCACTAATCCCGCCGTTCCTGCGCCGATGACCACAAGGTCGTAGCAAGAAGCTGGTTGCGGATTGATCCAATCGGCAGGATGCACATGAGCCATTAAGGTTTGATTATACGCATCCAATGGTAGGAGAGCAGGTTCTATGCGGTTATTCACTGGCATAAATAAAAAATAGATAAAGGGACTATGGAAACGGACTATTGATCAATGTGTTGGGTGAGCGATCGCTGGGCAATGCGCGTGATGTAAACAGTGACGGCAATGGTTGCTAATCAGAAGTGTTGAATCCAGATATAAAACTTTACACTTGAGGGTGCGAGAGTCATACAAGCGTTTCTGGAAGCAAATCGTAGCTCCAATGGACGAGCGAACAGCGACGGCTGAGTTCTAGTTGCAAATAGCGAAACTTGTC
>NZ_JBRCAD010000180.1:0-17183 GCF_053493415.1 Trichothermofontia sp.
TCCCAGCCCCCCCCCGGTCGCCACGCCAGACACAGAGGCAAAGGAGCCAGAAGCGACCGTTCTCCCGTCCCAGGTGCATATTGAGGCCGTCGGGGATCACCTGCGGTTGATCTTTCCGCCGGACGGTGGCCTGAGCGGCCAACCCGATAGCCTACCCCTGAGTTGGCCAGAGCTATGGCAACAGTTCCAATTACGCTTGCAGGGCGGCGATCGCTTCTGGCAACCCCAGACCCCGGTGCATCTCGTCTCCCACAACCGACTGCTGGATGCTAGGCAACTGCAAGAGATTGCCGATGCCCTGGCCACCTATCAATTAACCCTGGTGCGGATCTCGACCAATCGACGGCAAACCGCTGTGGCTGCCGCAACCGCTGGCTACTCGGTCGATCAGATGGCCACGATCGCCCAGATGGGGAAGCCAGTGATCGGGCTGGGGCGAGGAACCGAAGCGGGGGCGTCCGAAGCGGGGACCAAGGCTAGCAGGGAAACCGGTGCCGACACCACCGGGGAAACAGCCATCGCCCTGGCAGACCCGCTGTATCTACAAACCACCATCCGATCGGGGGCCGAGATCCGCCATCCCGGCAGTGTGATCATTCTGGGGGATTTGAATCCTGGCAGTTCCGTGGTTGCCGATGGGGACATTCTGGTGTGGGGTAACCTGCGGGGAGTTGTCCATGCGGGGGCACGGGGCAACACCCAATGCCAAATCATGGCCCTGCGGATGGAGCCAACCCAAATCCGGATTGCCGATGTGGTTGCCAAGGCACCCACCAGAGCACCCACGGAATATTATCCGGAAGTTGCCTATATTGCGTCAGGGGGTATCCGTATTAGTAAGGTGGCGGATTACCTGAAGGGGCAGGGACGTTAGGGAACTGGGTTTAATCCGTTATACTGACCAAAACTGCGGGAATGAATAACCGTAGCGGCTTGGGAAGTGCTAGGAGGGTTGGCAACCCAATGCTGAATCACAGGCTCTCAAGGGAACTGCCATCGACTGTTTAGAACCGTGTCTTCATGGGCGTATGAGTCGCATTATTGTTATTACTTCCGGTAAAGGGGGGGTGGGTAAGACCACCTGTACTGCCAACTTGGGGATGGCCTTGGCCAAACAGGGGCGCAAGGTTGCGGTTGTGGACGCTGATTTTGGCCTGCGTAATCTTGATCTATTGCTAGGGCTGGAAAACCGGATTGTGTATACGGCAGTTGAGGTGTTGGCTGGCCAATGTCGCCTCGAACAAGCCCTGGTTAAGGATAAGCGCCAACCCGGTTTAGTGTTGCTGCCAGCGGCCCAAAACCGGACGAAGGATGCGGTGAATCCGGCCCAGATGCGGCAGTTAGTCGCCCTCTTGGCCCAAAACTATGACTATGTGCTGGTAGATAGCCCCGCCGGGATTGAGATGGGCTTTCGGAATGCGATCGCCGCTGCCCAAGAGGCCCTCGTCGTTACCACGCCAGAGATTTCGGCAGTACGGGATGCCGATCGGGTCGTGGGGTTATTGGAAGCACATGGCATCAAACGTACCCACCTGATCGTTAACCGACTCCGGCCCGCCATGATCCAGGCCAATGACATGATGTCGGTGGAGGATGTGCAGGAAATTCTGGCGATTCCTTTAATCGGCATTATTCCCGACGATGAACGGGTGATTGTGTCTACCAACCGGGGGGAACCCCTCGTCCTGTCGGATACCCCGTCCCTGGCCGGGGCTGCCTTTGATAATATCGTGCGGCGTCTGGAAGGCGAACGGATCGAATTTTTAGATCTCTCGGTCAATGATGGGTTATTCTCCCGTCTGCGACGCTTGCTCTCGACAAAATTGCTGTAATGGCAACTCTAGGTTAAGGTGAGGGCGAATTTGCTCTTCCTGTCCCTGGTTTTAACCCCGGATCTGGCCCGATTTGACCGTTTGCGATCGTTGACGACCGTTTGCGACGCGGATCTGGAAACTTTCGGCTCTCACCTTCTCAGCGCTTGGCTTCTGGTCAGCCGCATCCCCCATTTTAAGACTTAAAACCCATGTTCTTTTTGATCCCTTCCGCTCTGATGACTGGCTTGGCTGCCCCTGTTTATTCCTAAACGCGCCATGATTACTGAACTCCTGGAACGGCTTTTCCCGCGCTTTGGCCCTGACCACAGTCGTGATAATGTTAAGCGCCGTCTTAAGTTTGTGCTGGCCCACGATCGTGCCGATCTGACTCCCCAGGCGGTGGAAGAAATGCGCCAGGAGATTCTTAAGGTTGTTTCCCGCTACGTGGAATTGGATGAGGCCCACCTGGAATTCCAGTTGGAAAGCAGCCAGCGGGTCACTGCCCTGATTGCGAACCTCCCGATCCGACGGGTGCTCACGGAGGAAGAACAGGAAGAAGCCGCCGCGATCGCTGCCTTTACGGAAAAGATCACGCAAGCCCAGGACGATGCCCCCAGCACGCCCAGCACGGAGCCAGCGTTCGCCGCGATCGCAGCGGGTGAGCCAGAGGCCGGGATCGGGACAGCGGCCCCTATCCCCCATCCAGACAGTCCCGCCGAACCGCCAGCCGCGCCTAACGAAGCCGAGGCTACGGCGACACCCGACACCGATGCGGAATTGGCCGTTCTAGAAAAAACCTTTGCGAACTCCGAAACGAATCCCGAGGCAAACTCCGAGACGAACTCCGACGTCGAACCAGCGGTCACGACGGCTGCGACTGATGGGGCGATCATCACGGCTGAAACCGTAACGGCGCCGGCGGAGCCGGAAGGTGTGCCCCAATCGCTAGAAGGGACACCCCCCCCTGAACAGGCAGAAGAAGCCAGAGGGTAAGTGGGAGGTCTCCCCCGATTCATTTCGTAGGAATGACTTTCGATAGAAAAGCTTCGGAACCACGATCGCCATCCAGCCTGTTCTCTCCCCCGCTGAAACCCCATTTAAGTTAGTTAACCTTCGATCTAACTAACCAGGAGGCCATAGTCTTTCCTTGCCTAGCTTTGGCTAAAGGTTTTGGTGGTGATTCAACTCATCCTTGCATCAATGGCCAGCCCCCAATCGCCCAACTGCTAAACTAGAAGTAGAACTGGCAGGTGTTAGCAGCTTCTCCCAACCCCGTTGCTGCTGTTGTTGGAGTCTACCTCCCCTCTCAAGAAACACTTCAAATTGGCCAGCATCAGGTGCAGATACGCTATAAATCGGCCTGTAAACCGGTCTGGTGAGTCCGATGAACTGCCAATGTCTGGATGCTACACGGCAGTGCCCCCCCACCGGATGTATTGCTGTGATGCCGGATCCGAGTCTGCGCCCAGGGAGCGTCAGCCTGGAACAGATCCGTCCCTTGAATACCCCGCCCTCTCGCTGGATAACAACGACTGTTGATAGCCGTTGATCGCCATTGATAGCCATCCCTGTTTATGGACGTTTATGAACACGCTTCCTGGGTTACGATCGACCTTATCCCTGGTACTTAGCCTAACCGTCGGGTTAAGTCTCCCCCTCGCGCCCGCCCAGGCCCAGCCGCTGGGGGCCGCCCCTAACCCCATCCAACTCAGTGCCCGATTCCAGACGCGGAGCAGTCCCAGGCAAACGGCGGGGGGCGCTAATCGTAGCATGATCGCAACCAGTGCTGCCCCTTGTTCGGTTCATCCCGACCAAGCTGGGGCCACGGCTCTGCCCCCGGAGGGGCTGTTGATGTTGTTGGTGCCGCTGCCCTTGCCCGGTGCGCCCAAGGTGCCGGAGGTGACGATTGCCGAGCGACCAACGCTTTTGTTGCATGTCCCCGATCGGGGGGGCTATACCGTTGATATCAGCGTTGCCCTAGATATCACGACCCTCTACGCGGGAACCGTCACACTACCCCCCGCTGCGGGGATTGTCCAGTTGCCCTTGCCCGCCTCCCTACCGGCCCTGACGATCGCCAGACCCTATGAGGTAGTCTTAACCATTTTTTGTGACCAGCGAGACCTGAAACAGGTGCGTACCCTGACTTACCCCATCACCCGCGTGGCTGTCCCAGAAACGGTGCATCCCCAGGCAACAGGCGATCCCTTGCAATTTGTGAGTGACTTAGCCAAGGCGGGCATCTGGTTTGATGCGGTATCGTCCCTCGCGGCCTTGCGGCAGAGCCAACCGACCAGCCCCGTCATTGAGGCCGAGTGGCGCGAACTGTTGCAATCGGTGGCCCTGGATGGCCTCGCCGATCAACCCCTGCTCGCCTGCTGCCAATTACCGGAGCAATCTCCACGCTAATGCGGCCATGTGGCAGACGTTCTACGCCAACCTACGCGCCAGAGTGCAGGCCCACTTAAGCGCCCAGCTCACCTTCTGGCAAGGATTGGGGCTGGTTGTGCCTGCGATCACCGGGGGCATTCTTGTGTTACGGGGCCTGGGGCTGTTACAAATGTTGGAATGGGCGGCCCTCGACCAACTGTTTCGTCTGCGCCCCCGCGATGCGATCGATCCCCGGATTGCGATCGTGATGATTGATGAGGCCACGATCCGGCGGGAGGGTTGGCCCATCTCAGACGCCACCCTGGCAACGGTATTAGACCGCATCCGGCAGCAACAGCCCCGGGTGATCGGCTTGGATCTCTACCGCGACCTGCCCGTGGAACCGGGCCATCGGCAGTTGGCGGCCATCCTGCGCTCAACCCCCAACCTGATTGGGGTGGCCAAGGTGGTCAGCGATACGGAAGGCCCCGCCGTCAATGCCCCCCCGATCTTAAAAGCCCAACAACAGGTAGCGGCGGCTGATGTTGTGGTTGATGCCGATGGCAAGGTTCGTCGGGGGCTATTGGCTCTCACCAGCCCCGCTGGCGAATGGGTCGAGGGCTTGGCAACTGCCCTAGTTCTGCGTTATCTCGCGGTCGAAGGGGTTGAACTGACGGTGCTTGATCCCGATCGGGAGCACTATCAACTGGGGCAGGCCAAGCTCAGGCCCTTCCGGGCCAATGACGGGGGCTATGTGCGGGCCGATGATGGCGGCTACCAGCTTTTGATCAATTTTCGCGGCGGGATCGATCGCTTTGTGCGGGTTTCCATGACGGCGATCCTCATGAATCAAGTTCCCCCCCACTGGGCACACGATCGGGTCGTTCTCATTGGGACCACCGCTGACAGTGTGAAGGATTTCTTCCTCACTCCCTACAGCAGTACCCTATCCCAGTTTCCTGAGCCGATGCCGGGGGTTGTCCTCCACGCCAATATTGCGAGTCAACTGCTGAGTGCGGCCCTAGCGGGACGCCCCCTACTGCGCGTCTGGCCCCCTGGGGCGGAATGGGGGTGGATCACCGCCTGGGCGAGTATCGGGGCTATCTTGGGTTGGCAACTGCGATCGCAAAAACTTGCCCAACCCTTCCCCAGTGGCTATACCCTCCTCCTGGGGTTAGCGATCGGCACCTTGACGTTGGCCGGAACGGCCTATGTGGCTTTTTTATGGGGTTGGTGGATTCCCACCGTGCCGCCACTCCTCGCCTTGGGGGGGGCTACCGTTGTGATGACGGGTTATGTGGCCCGTTTGGAACGGGCCGATCGCCAAACCATGATGCAGTTATTCGGTCGCCACGTCACCCCCAAGATTGCCGAGGTGATCTGGCTCTCGCGTTATCAACTCTTACACAACGGTCAATTAGTGGGGCATAAGCTCACCGCCACGGTGTTGTTTTCGGATCTACGGGGCTTTAGCACCCTGGCGGAACACATGGACCCGGCAGCCTTAATGGTGTGGCTGAATGAATATATGCAGGCAATGGCTCAAATTGTGCTGGACCACGATGGCGTTGTCGATAAGTTTATTGGCGATTCTGTTATGGCCGTCTTTGGCGTCCCGATTCGACGCACCAGTTCAGCGGCGATCGCGGCGGATGCTAAACAAGCCGTCACTTGTGCCGTGGCAATGGCGGAACGGTTGCGATCGCTCAACCAGGCCTGGCAGCGATCGGGGCGACCTACGGTTTCTATGCGCATTGGGATCGCCACTGGCCCCGTGGTGACGGGCAGTCTCGGCAGTGCCCAACGGCTGGACTACACCACCCTCGGCGATACCGTCAACATCGCTGCCCGCCTTGAAGCTTACGATAAGACCTTTGGCGTTGGCCTGTGCCGCATTTTGATTAGCGAAACCACCTATCAATACATCCAGGGACACTTTGCCACCACCTGTATTGGCAAAGTGCAACTCCGGGGCCGGGAGCAACCCTTGCAGGTGTATCAGGTCTTGCTTGAACCACTATCGGATTAATACCGTCAAGAGGTAGCCGCATTCACGTGCATGTGCCCCCGCCTGGACAATTGCCCTGACCCCGCCAGCGCTACAGACACCGCTGGCGGTTTGGGGAAGGTCTTGCCCTCGCCAGTTTTAAGTCAGGTAAATAGTATTTGGCTTTGCACGGGCCTCCCCCTAGAATAAGGAAAGTTGCCCCACGCGCAACGTGTCGGCACTTGTCCTGCTCTCACATCAACAGGCCATTTCCATCATGTTAAAAACTCTCCCCGTCACCCTAGCGACGATCGTCGCTGCGGGCACGATCGCGGTTCCAGCCCTTGTCCGCGCCCAAGACTATTCCAACTATGTCTACTCACGGCCAACGGTGAACAGCGGCGATCGCATTCACCTACAAATTGTGAACTACTCCCATAAAAAAGTGGACTTTGAGGTGCCGCCCTTCATCGGTCCCACCACCCTCCAACCGGGGGCGCAACGAACCGTTCACCTGCGCCTAGGGAGCAACCAGCACGGGTTGTCCTTGCTGTATTGGAACCCGGACAATTTCCCCGTGCGGGCAAATCTCCAACAAGCGGCTGGCTCCAAACACTATCGCGTTACCCTGACCTCGACGGGGTTTCTACAGGATAGTCGGGCACTGTACGACACCGAGTTCAGCAACTTTCTGCGCATCTTTTAAGATCCCAGCCTGACGGGCTGGGAAGATCCTGGTTAGAACCGATTGGTCTCCCGTGGGGGTGGGCCAATCCCCCCACTCCCCGGCTGGTTGAGGAACAGGTTCTCAGCCGCCTTGTTCTGGTACACGCAGTCAATCTGGGGTGATCGCTCTAGTTCACCCACAAACCCAAAGGTATTCATCCGTTGGCGGCAATTCCGGGACTCCTCCGCCGTAATCAAATTGCGCTGCTCCAGAATACTCCAGTTCGCACTCCGCAGCACACACCCCGGTTGCAGCTTGGGTTGGGTGACATAGGCATTGAAGGGGTTGAGGGTGATAAACATCCGCACATCCATTGCCATTGCACTCGCCCCAAATTGGGCACACAGTTCCGGATTCGGCGCACTCTGGTCAATAAATTCCCTAGAGGCGACATTTTCCGGGCTGAAGGTAGCGGTGGAACTAAAGGCAATGCCGATCCCCACCCCTAGGACGAAAACGCCCCCCAGAATCGCCAGCGAGGTGTAGTTAAAGGGCAGGGCGTTGCCGGGAGTTGTTGATCTGCTGCGCCGTTTCATACTTGCCTCATTAAAATGTTCGCTAGCACCGTCCTGCGCCCAGTGCCTCGCCACACCCCCCAGTCACCCGATCGTCGCCCAGGGAGGCACTGCATGAGCGTATTCGGCTAGCGTTCTTTTCTAGTATGCCGAATCCGTGACCATCCTGACGGTTGGCTAGACTCACCCCTAGGCCATCACCATGCCCCCGTCAATATTGATCACCTGGCCCGTGATGTAGGCAGCGGCGGGATCAGCCGCCAGGAAACGTACTAACCCCGCGACCTCTTCCGGTTCGCCATAGCGCCCCAGGGGAATAAATGGCAGAATATCCTCCGCCTTGAGATCACGGGTCATGTCAGTGGCAATAAAACCTGGTGCGATCGCATTGACGGTAATCCCCCGGCTGGCCAGTTCCTTGGCCACCGATTTTGTAAAACCGATCACCCCCGCCTTGGCAGCACTGTAGTTGGCCTGTCCCGGATTGCCCATCCGCGCCACCACAGACGTAACATTGACAATGCGGCCTGATTTTTGTTTCAGCATGACCTTGCTAACGGCACGGGTACAGAGGAAAACCCCTGTCAGATTTAGGTCGATCACACTTTGCCAGTCCTCTGGTTTCATGCGTAGCAGCAGGGTATCGCGGGTAATTCCGGCATTGTTGACCAGGATGTCGATGCGGCCCCATTTCTCCATCACGGTTTTGACCAGGCTATCCACTGCCGCTACCTGGGAGACATCCGCCGGCAGCGCGATCGCCTCACTGCCCAAGTTGGCGATATCAGCCACCACCTGATCCGCTGCCCCACTAGCACTGGCGTAGTTCACCACCACCTTGGCGCCTGCCCCGGCCAACGCTAAGGCGATCGCCCGTCCAATCCCCCGTGACGCCCCCGTCACGATTGCCACCTGCCCCGCTAGCGGTTGTGATAATGGTTGTGACTCGGCCATACCGCTTGTTCCCTTCACAAAAACTGCTAAATTATCTTACGGTGATTTGGGTGCAGGGATGGTCCTACCCTAGGGGCAAAGGCTACCGCAGGGGGAGGCTTCCAATCCTTACGCAAGGGTCAGGGTAGGGACGCTGGGGGTGCAACCAGACTCGATTCTAGTTAGGATCAATCTGTAAGATCCCATTGGCTCGGCTGATACAGCACTTCCATACCTGGTGAGGTACAGATAAGGGATTTAAGCCCCTGGTTCGCAAGGCTTGACCGTACTTCATTAGAGCGGGAACGGCTGATAGATGTGCAATATGATGTGCAATATAAGGTAGGTTCAACCTCATGGCAACCAAGAAGGAATTCAGTAATTTTCAGGAAGTCCTGGACTCAACCGCAGGTCCACTGCTGATCGATTTTTATGCCCCCTGGTGTGGGCCTTGTCAACTTATGGCCCCCATTTTGGAGCGGGTGAGTAACCAGATGCGGCAAAGGCTGAAGATCGTCAAGATCAATACGGATACCTATCCACAATTAGCTAGCCAATATCAAGTTCATGCGCTACCAACCCTGGTTTTATTCAAACAAGGCCAAATGGTTAACCGTGTGGAAGGTGCCCTCACGGCTGAGCAATTACTCCAGTGGCTAGAACCGCAAGTATAGGTAGTGCCATCACTGTACATCTTGGGCTGGAGATATTGGGCTGGAGATATTAGGTAGCACCCATATCCAAGGCACAACATGGTTCAGCCAACTACCTGGCATTCACCAAGGTAAAAAAAGCTGTATTATCAGCTTTCCAATGCCTAGAATTGTGGATCGATCGTGAATCAATTAGTCTAGTTAAATTAGGATTTCTTGTTAGGAGAATCATGAGCACAATGGCCATTAAAATAATCAGCTATCTTAAGTGAAACCGGTATGGGGCGTAGGGATGAATTGCCGATCGGTGGTATAGTCCCCATCCCCAAAAATGGCTCACCCCCTCGGTAACAACGCTATCGCAAAAAAACAAGTGTGTTAGAGTAGTTTTGACGCAGGGATTTACAATCTCATCCCGTCAGTCATCGCCTGCGGGAGAGATGGGATAATCTGACTAGGGGATAACCTCGCTATTCAGAGATCGTCATCCGCTTAACCTTGCTAGTTTGCCAGTGGTGTCACCCTTGCGAAGGACGTACCGCCTGTTGTTTAATGCTCTAACTTATCCTAGTTATGGCTATCCGCAATAACCGGACTGCGATACCTAGACGACTGCCATTCTATTCTGTACCTTATTGTTCATACACCTTGCGCTCACAAAAATAAATCTATAGGTCTTTTTTTATGACTAACTCCCTCAGCCGTCTGTCGATTTTTGTAGATGGCAATAATATGTTCTATGCCCAACAAAAAAATGGCTGGTTTTTCGATCCCAAACGAGTTTTAATCTATTTCAAAAATGAGATCGTGGGCATAGAGTTGGTAAATGCTTTTTGGTATACCGGTATTAAAGATGCGCAGGATCAGCGTGGTTTTCGCGATGCCCTCATTAGTCTTGGTTATACGGTTCGCACGAAGATTCTCAAGGAGTATTATGACGATATTTCCGGGCGTCTTTCCCAAAAAGCGAATCTGGATATTGAGATTGTGATTGATATGTTCAATACGGTTGAACAGTACGATCGCGTGGTTTTGTTCAGCGGCGATGGGGATTTTGAACGGGCGATCGAACTCCTGCGATCGAAAAATACCCATATTACCGTTGTCTCCACCGAGGGCATGATTGCCAGGGAATTGCGCAATGCCACCGATCGCTATATTGATCTCAACGATATTCGCTCGGAGATTGAGAAGCTGGACTATTAGATGGGCACTTCGATAATCTGGGACGGGGGCCGTTTAACTGCCCCAAGCGACGAGATCACGTTGATTGAGCGCGCCGGATGGGTATTTTGCGCGGTGCCCAGATCAAAGGGGGGATAGCCTAGTGGACAACCAGGGGAGTGACGGGGTAGCTGTCCCCTTAGCTACCCAATGGCTTTGGCTAACGGGACCGGTACGCAGCGGCAAGACCCACCGATTATTAAACGAATTACGTCGTTGGGTCGAAGGGGAATGGCCGGATGACCTCCAACAACCGGTCTCCGCCGCAGGGAATTTTGAGCCTCGCCGGCAGGGGCGAAGGGCAGTGACGCTCCCCATCCTGGGTTCGGAGGCGGCGAAGCGCCAATATCGGGCGGGCAAATTACTGGTACTGGTTGCCAACAGTGACAATCGTTTCGATTTCAGCGATCGCTTAAACGAGATGACCGGGGGCCAGTATCCCATCCGGGTAACCACCCCTTTGGGGTTTTTCCAGACCGAGGTTTTGCTGTTTTGGCCCTTGCTCATCCAACACCTTTCCCTGCGGGCGCAGTTTCCCATTCGTCTGCGTCCGGAAAATGAACAGGAACTGGCCACCCGGCTATGGCAATCACGCCTCTTGTCTACAGCGGTTGTTCCTGCCAGTCCTAGTGAAGCCCGCCAGGTTCGCCGTTTGCTCGATCTGTTCCAACTAGCGGCCCTCAGTGGCACACCAGTGGCGGAAATTCCCGCGATCCTGAGCCGGGGGTTGAGGACGGGGGAGGAGGGTTTGGCGGTTTCCTGGCCGGAGGTGGGCGAGTTGCTCCAGCAGTGGCGCAGTTGGTGTTTAGCACGGGGGTTATTGAGCTATGGCCTGATCGCTGAACTGTATTGGCGTTACCTATTGCCCCAGCCCGCCTATCAACGTCACCTGCAACGCCGCTATCGGGTCGTGCTGGCGGATGATGTGGATGATTACCCGGCGATCGCGGCCCAGTTATTGCAAGTGTTGCGGCAGCAAGGGGCTGTGGGCGTCTTGACCTTTAACCCGGCGGGCGCAGTACGGTTAGGGTTAGGAGCCGATCCAGCGGCGTTTACGGCCTTGGCGCAACAGTGCCAAGTGGAAAGCGTATCGCCGCCAGTAGCTACGGGGTTGGGGCCGGATTGGGCTGCCCCGATCGTGGCAATGGTGGCCGATCCCCTAACGGGGGGCCAATTGCCCGACACCATCCAATCTCTACAAACCGTGGCCCGATCGCAACTCCTGCGCCAGACCGCAGCGATCATCATCCAGGCCGTGCAGGCGGGGGAGGTGGCCCCGCCGGAGATCGCCGTGATTGCCCCTGGGATGGATGCGATCGCCCGCTATACCCTGACGGAAATCCTAGGGAAACAGGGGATTGCGGTGGAGTCATTAAATGAACAGCGGCCCCTAGTAAGTTTGCCAATGATTCGGGCCTTATTAACCCTATTGGCCCTGGTCTATCCCGGTTTGGGACGCTGGGTCGATCGCGATAGTGTGGCTGAGATGCTGGTGGTTTTAGGGCGTCAGATCGATCCGGTGCGGGCGGGGCTGATCACCGATTATTGTTTTGAACCCCATCCAGAGACCCCGCGATTGTTACCCGTGAACGCGTTTCCGCGCTGGGATCGGCTGGGGTATGCGGCAACGGCAGCCTATGACACGATTTTAGGCTGGCTGGAAGAGCAACGAACGCAACAAATACAACGGGTACTGGCGAGTCCCATTGTCTTACTGGATCGAGCCATTCAAGCCTTTCTCTGGCAGGGCCGTCAGCAACCCTACGCCCAAGTGGCGGCGTTACGGGAACTGATGGAAACGGCTCAACACTATTGGGAAGTTGCCGCACGGCTCAAGGAGGAAGATCGATTACAAGCCGACCTAGCTTGGGGACCTGACTCCGCGACAACGTCAGTCCTGGCTAATTTTATCCAACTGCTACGCAGTGGTGCGGTGGCCGCTAACCCCTATCCAGTCCAGCAGGTAGGCGTGGCTCGATCGGCGGTGACGTTGGCGAATGTGTTCCAGTACCGATCGAGTCGGCGATCGCACCGCTGGCAGTTTTGGCTGGATGCGGGATCGCCACGCTGGCTGACTGGTTCGGATGCGCTCTATGCAGCCCCCCTCTTTTTGAGGACCTGGTCGGGGGATGTCTGGACAACGGCGGACCAATTAGCTGCCTATGAGCAACGCCTAGAGCGGATTTTATATGACTTGCTCAGCCGCACGACGGAGCGCCTATTCCTGTGTCACAGTGATCTGGCCGTGAATGGCCAAGAGCAGATGGGGCCCTTGTTAACGCTGGTCAATGCAGCCCTACCGGTCGATCGTCCCTCGGTTCCTGAGGATCATCCCGCGATGCCTGATGCGTTCTCCTCAAAACCGTGACGGCGCGAGGGCGGCAATGGCGTGACCGGGTCCTGAATCTGGCGGTCCTCAGTGCTAGCGGCTTCAGCCGGCTCTATTATGCTTGCCTAATGCTTGCCTGATTTTAGCCGTCCATCTATAGGCGATGGATCACCCACAAAAACCTGGAACCCTTAGAAAAATCCAGGATTTTAGGCGATTGTTTTGATGAGAGAGCTATGGCTCAGGCGTGATTTGAACACGCGACCTTGGGCTTATGAGTCCCCTGCTCTGACCAACTGAGCTACTGAGCCAACTGCGAGCCTATCCTATCATATCGTGTTGTGTCGCTGTTCGTACACAACTGTCTGAAATTTGCAGCCAATCTCATTTAGTAGTCTGTCAAGCTTGATTTAGGTAAACGCAGTGCAACCCAACCAGACCAGCGATACGCTAGGGGCGTTACCAAGCTATGGGGTTGGCGATCGCAGACGCGACGCCAACTGACGACTCCCCATTTTAGGGATGACAGTCCCCTCGCTGGATTCGATATATTATTAAATGACTACTCAGTAATTGAAGCGTGTCATCGCATCAGGTAGTAAAAGGTTATGAAACGACTCTCGGATATGGGCTTCTCTCGCGAAAACTGGCATCGCAACGAACGAGGCGAGTATTGGGTGATTGCCCAGATGCTGCTCTTGCTAGGGTTTGCTGTATTGCCCCCCCTGCGCATTGGTCCTGTGACGTTCAGCCCACCTTGGCTCTACCTGAGTTGGGGCGCTGCGGCCTTGAGTGCAGGGATATCGGGGGGATTGATGCTGGGGGGTGTGCTGGCCTTGGGGGAAAACCTGACGCCGTTGCCCTATCCCAAGGAGGAAGGGGTATTGGTGCGATCGGGTGTCTATGGGATTGTGCGGCATCCCCTCTACAGTAGTTTGATCTTCGCGGCCTTAGCTTGGGCGTTGTTCCAGATGAGTTGGGTACATGGCCTAGCGGTGATCGGATTTTTCCTGTTTTTCAATGCGAAGGCAACACGGGAGGAGGCTTGGTTAGCTGGCAAATATGCTGATTACTCGATCTATCAACAGCAGGTCAAGAAACTAATCCCCTGGATTTATTAGGAGTTCAAAAGTAGCCTTATAATCGCAACCTGTGGTTAGGATGCCAAGTCATGCGGCGGAGGGGGTCAGTCATACTGTCGAAAGGCTTTTAAAGGTCTATCAATTGATGTACGAGTTTTTCCAATTCAACTACATGGGGACCTGGCAGACGTTGGCGATAAAGGGTCAGTAATTCCTGGTAGAACCAAAGGGTTTGCTCGCGTCCGCCTTTGAAGGCTTGCCAGATTTGTGCCCCTTGCAGGGTGAGATCGGTAACCAGCGATCGCGCATTATCCAACTTATCCGCCAGTGAGACCCGCAGGACAGACAGGGGGGCTTGACGTAATTGGTCGAGATAGCGTTGTTTCCGTTCTAACCACGGCGGTTTGGGCTGGGTATAGACTTCACTACAGCCGTCCACGATCGCCACAACCCGATCGCCAAAACAGTGTTGAATTTCGGCTCGGATCACTTCTCCTCCCTGATCTTCGAGGGCATCATGGAGTAAGGCGGCGATCGCTTCGTCTTCATCCCCCCCTGCCGTTAAAACCAGCGAACAGACACTCAGTAAATGGGCAATATAGGGCGTACCACTAATTTTGCGGACTTGCTGTTGGTGGAGATAGAAGGCGTAGGTGAGGGCAGCCGCAAAACGTTCACCTAGCTGGGCGGTTGGTAAGGTCATATTAAGCTAGTTTCCAGATTGATAGTTTCCAGATTGATAGAGTTGATATTCGGCTTGGGCTTCTTGGGCAAAGGCTTGACGCAACGACCAGGGTAATAGGATTTCGCCGCGTGGTCGCCATGCCCGCAGGCGTTGTTTGATGTTGGTGTCACCATCGCGGTAGGTGGCTTGATAGTAGGCATCGGTTTCTGATCGCGATCGCAGAATAGCTAGCAGTTGCTGTTGTTCGGGTGGGGAGGTATTTTGTCTGATTAAGCGTTGGGCTTGTTGGTAGGAAATCTGGCGAAAGGTGTCATGGCGAAAGGTGTCGCGGATATAGCGATCGTGAAAGTTACGTTCAAAACGCAGTAAAAGAGTTTTTTCAGGTAGATAAAAGTCAAATCCCCAGGCACTTTCAATCTCGTTGGCAATATCATCCGGTGTGGGTAAAGGCTTTTGTTGGTAATGCTGAGTTAAGCACGCTGGCAGTGTTGGATCTTGCCAGGTTAAAGGTTGTAAGGCTTGAATACGATCGAGGCGATAATTATAATACGATTGTCCGGTTACGATGGGGGTTTCGCCCAAGGCACAAAGATAGGCAGCCCGTTGCGCATAGTAAATACAAATAGGATAGATACGATAGGTACCTTTTGAATTAGTGCGGGCACTGTAATAAGTAATGGCAATGGGTGGGATTGGCTTCTGTGCCCAGATTTGCCGGAGTTGCTCTTGCCAATCTTCGACACGATCGAGAATTTCTTTAGGAACAATGTAATCAACGTGCAGGAAAAAGCGTTGATACCCTCCGATCACCTGGGAAAGGGATGCCAGACTTGCGAGATCAGGGTTGAGGAAATTCAGGACATCACTCTCAAATCGCGCATCGAGGCAGTTAAGGGCGCTACGGGTGGGATAGGGGAGAAAAGAGTTGACTTTAATGTAGTAGGGAGGCTGGCGATCGAGCCATTGTAGTTCGACGAGGGCTTGGAAATCTGCCTGAAGCGAGCGACGGGTACGGGCAAACAGGCGATTGCTGAGGCAGGCGTCTAACTCAGCATCTCTTAGCCGTGTATGCTGCTGGAGTGCCTGTCGCCACTGTTGCACATTAAAGGAAGGGTCCGCTCCCTGGCCTAACCACTGCTCGGTAGAGGTTGCACAGGCACAGCCGGGGTCGTGTTCTCCAGGGATCTCCTCACCAGTGGGATGGGAGTCGCCAAAGAAGGCCGATCGCCACTCGGCATAGGTAAAGCGATCGGACAGATCAAGACGCTCATCTTGTGGACCATAGAGTTTGTGTAGCAATACCCACAAGCGAATGGCTCGTAGCAGGTTTTGCTTGAGGGAGCCACGGGCAAGCCACTGGAGAAGTTCGAGGGAGGGGCGATCGGTAAACACGGTCTCAGTCATCGGGCGCAGCTAGGGTCAACGTCAATTATCAATGACATCTGGAAGAGGGTACTTCCATGCGTCTGCTAGAGTAGCATCATTGCCTGAGCCGTTCTATTGTGCAAACTTGTGTAAAAGCTATGCCCTCATCCTTGTAATATTCGTTACTCTGAAGAGGATCTAGCTGAAACTCTCAATATTGCTTGTCTGACAAATAACTAACCTGGTTAAAAAGACAGATGCTAACGAAGATCGATATTGGTATTATTTGGTGTCTAGCCTGGGGAAGTGAACATGAACCTCAACTGCCACTCGATAGCCTTCAGCAGATACGACAAACTCTGAAGTCAGGTAAAGTGGACGAGCTACCTATAGAGGTCAAGTCACTTGTTGACCAAGTACAGCAATGTCAACAAATAAGCTTCCCTCAACGATTGACAGACCTAAAGCAGACTGCTCCTGAGCTTTGGCAACAGACAACTCCTATTGGTTTGGTCTATGGAGGGGCAACGAAAATTAAGCAATATGTTTTTGAATCGGCTAAATTACCAGACATTCGGGGAGCTTCTGCTCTTCTGGATCGAATCAATCTGTTTGATCTTCCTGCGTTCTGCAATCATCAGTCTGAAAGTATCAATCAGTGGCTAGATGAACATTTCCAGGGACTGAGATCTGCACTAATTCCAGAACTGATTATTTATTCGACGGGTGGTAATATCCTAGCTTTTTGTCCCGCAGCTTATGTGGATATCCTTGCTGATGCGATTGAGAGACGCTATACTGACGAAACCTTGACAGCTAATTCTTGTGCAGTGGGGTCAACTTTTCGACTTTTGGAGCTTCGCCTAGGTTTGCTAGGTGATACCATTGAGACTACTCCCTGGTTAGATTGGTTGCAGCAATCAGACACACAAGATAACCCAGTTGTTCAAGCCTATTTTAATCACTGCCAAGAAGAGGATTTTCGTAACCGAAAGAACTTTAATGAGTTAGTCACTAAGCTGGCGATTTTATTTAATCAGCGTCGTAGTGGGAATGATACTCCTAATCGCCTGAGTCGGCGCTATCCACCAATGTTTGAAACCCATCCCTATCTCCGGCGAGATCTTAACGATCGTCGTTCAGCAATGACACAAGTTCAGGAGCTAGGCGATCGCCCGTGGTTATCCGAATCCCTAGCCCGTAAGCGACTGATGGGCCAATTAACGAAACGGGAATTTCCCCAACTACCAGAGTGGTTTAGACACCTTCAGCTTGATTGGCAACCCCTAGAGGAGGGGGGCTCTAGTTGGATCGCTGATTTTGAACAATTTCTAAATTTAGATTGTAATACCCATCTCAAGCAGAAGTGTTGAATCCAGATATAAAACTTTACACTTGAGGGTGCGAGAGTCATACAAGCGTTTCTGGAAGCAAATCGTAGCTCCAATGGACGAGCGAACAGCGACGGCTGAGTTCTAGTTGCAAATAGCGAAACTTGT